>DATEBW010000019.1:0-11522 GCA_035287165.1 Patescibacteria group bacterium
ACCATGTATTGGTCGGCGTCCATAGCTATCTCGGACCCGGAAATGTCATTGGCAACCATGTGCGCATCCACACCGGCGTTTTTCTGGAATCAACAACTCTTGAAGATAACGTTGTTATCGGGCCGAACGTCACTTTCACCAATGACAAACATCCTCCTTGCAAAATATGCGTTAATGAGTATGGAGGAGGGTATGCTAAACAAGGAGCGGTTATCGGCGCAAGTGTAACAATTCTTCCCGGCATAACAATAGGAAAAAACGCTATGGTAGGAGCCGGAAGCGTCGTCACGAAGGACGTGCCGGACAACATGCTCATGAGGGGAAACCCTGCACAAATTATCGGTCATCGTCCGAAAAAAAGACATCCACACACATGAAGTCGCCTGATGTTTCTATTATTATCCCCAATTACAACGGCGCGGGATTGGTCGAAGATACGATAAGATCAGTCCTTACCAACACTTCTGCCTCCTATAAGCTCGTTATTGTCGACGACGCATCGACAGATAACAGCCCGTTATTGATTCGACGAATGATCAGGAAATACTCACATGCTCAATTAATTATCCACGAACGAAATAAGGGAACAGCGTCCGCGATAAACACCGGCATCAGAAAAAGCAAAACTCCCTTCATAGCGGTACTTGGATTTGATATGTCCGTTGAAAAAAATTGGCTCTCCGAAACAATACGCTATTTGAAGCAACGTCCTCGTGTCGGAGCCGGCCAGCTGAAAATATTGCGATTCGGGACTAATCACTTTGACAGTGCAGGAGAATTGTTGACACCGTTTGGTTTTCTAGCAGAGCGGGCACAAGAGGCGGAAGATAGCGGACAATTTGATTACATACGACCAATTTTCAGCGGAAAAGGAACCGCTACCATCTTCCGAAGAGATGTACTGGAAAAGACCGGATTGTTTGATGCATCATACCGGATGTATTGGGAGGAACCCGATCTCTTCTGGCGGATATGGAAAACGGGATACCGAGTTGAATTTCTGTATCAGTCAAAAACATGGCATAAATATCTTACCGGGCTTAAACCCCTATCGAGAAGTCAACAAATCAATGCAACTTACTTTGGCTGCCGAAACCATATCATCACCATAATAAAAAACGCGACTGGTCTAAGGGGAGTTCAAATGTTTATTTCCGTAATCGGCGTATGGTTCATATTTCTTTTGATATTTCTCGCGACGTTCGACTTTAAACGTTCATATGCGATAGTGAGAGCAATCGGCTATATACTTCTCCATATACAAAACGTGGTCATACAGCGTCGTGCATTGCAAAAAAGGTTGGGGGGGAGATATAAATCAGATTCATTGTGGTATCCGCTCATAGGCGATTCACGTAGCATTGGATGGTATGCAGGCAAAATGTGGGCATATTGTCTCGGTAAACCTTATTAATATATATAAACCGTAGATACCGTGTTGTTGATAATTAAAGAATAAAATAGCGTATGAACGCACATACATTTTTCACGACAGTTGAACAATTTCATGCGCCGTCTACTATTCTGTTTAGAAGTATTGAGCTTAAATTACTTCGAAAAACTATTCACAAATACTGCAAACCTTTTCATACGATTCTTGATCTTGGTTGCGGTGACGGCATAGCAGCGTCGCTTTTGTTTGATAAACCAATAACATTCGGCTTGGACACTGAACAGGCATATATTGGTATAGCTTCAAAAAGCGGCCAATATGGCAATGTTATACTCGCTGACGCCCGAACAATTCCGCTTGATACGGGTTCCGTAAATACGGTAATATCCAACAGTGTTATTGAACACATTCCTGACAAAGATGCGGTACTTTCCGAAGTTAGGAGAGTAGTAAAAAATAATGGCTATTTTATCTTTACGTCAATTGGCCCAAAGTTTAAAGACTATAGTATATTCTCGAAACTGAAAATGAATTATCTTGCTCAATTGTATGGAACCGCACGCAACCATAAGTACAATCATTACAATTGCTTATCTGTTATACAATGGAAACGGGAACTTAAAAAGTACGGATTTGATGTTGTAGACAGTTATTATTATATAGACAAACAAACGGCAGAATTATGGGATATTTTACTCATAGCATCCTATCCATTCCGGATACTAAGCAGATCACTTACCACAATACTATACAACAAGCTGCTAAGAAAAAGAGTATATTATCATTTTGCTCACGCACGAAAAGTCCCTGGCGGTGCGGGAGTTTGCATAGTTGCGAAAAAAATAACAATACCGCACGCATGAGCGACGATTATTAAGCACCTTACACTAGTAATACAATGAAAGATCAAATAAAACGCCGTTTTTCCGCCGTTTCGGTAATAGTCCTCAACTATAACGGAAAAGATTTGACAGCAGAATGTATCGAATCTGTGCTTAAAACTAATTATCCCCGCTATGACATAGTGCTCGTGGACAACTGTTCAACCGATGACAGTTATAAGTATTTTAAGGCTAAATATAAGAGTAATCCGAAGATAACCGTTTTAAAAACAGACCGTAATCGTCAATTTACCGGCGGATTCAACTTTGGAGCACGCCATGCAGAAGGAGACACTATTGCTTTACTAAGCAATGATATTGTAGTCGATCCGGAGTGGATAACCGAAATGATTGCTGTTCAGGAAACGGATAAATATTTGGTTCAACCAAAAATTCTCTCGTATGACAATCGCCGGATTATAGATGTTGCAGGTGGATCATATAATATTTTTGGGATTGGCAGTGCTATAGGACGTGGCACGGTCGACACCGGTCAATATGATTATGTGAAACAACTTGATTATACCTGTGCTACTATGATTATGATCAATCGGCTGTTTTTTCTAAAACTGGGCGGATATGATGAATGGTTTGTTTCACACTACGAAGATGTAGATCTTTGTCTTCGTGCAAAAAAACATGGCGGTTCGTGTGTATTCGCATGGAAAAGCAAGCTTTATCATAAAGGCTCGATCACGTATAAGCGATACGTAACAAATGAGAAAGTCTTGTATGACATAAGAAAAAACAGAGTACGCGTGATTGTCAAGAATTATACCGGGATAGAAAAGATGCTGCGGATACTCCTTTTGTGTGGTAGCTTTGCCGCATTATCTGTATATGAAATAATATTTGGAAAATGGTCTCATGTTGGTATATCTCTTCGGGCAATTACAGCTGGTTTTAGATATAACAAGAGTATACTATCAGCACTATGAACTCCAAAGCAGCACTAAAAAAACGCATCCACTCGCTGATAGCTCAATATTTCAAATTACACAATAAACGAAATTCATTTATTCCCGGAAAATCAACGGTGCATTATGCCGGTGCGGTCTATTCAGCAAAAGAATTAAATGTTATGGCAGATGTTCTATTAAACGGTTGGTTCGGGATGAGTAAACAGGGAGAATTATTTGAAAAAGAACTCGCGGGTTATATCGGCGCACAACAGGCTTTCCTCGTTAATTCAGGATCTTCCGCAGACCTTCTCGCATTTGCAACACTTACCTCATATCAATTCCCGGGCCATCTGCAAGCCGGCGATGAAGTCATCACGCCCGCCTGCACGTTCCCGACTCTGGTCGCTTCTTTAGTCCATCACCGCCTCATACCCGTATTCGTAGACGTTGATCCGGAAACCCTTAATCCGCTGCCGGAAGACATAGAGCGTGCGATCGGTAAAAAAACACGGGCGATATTTGTCGTACATACGCTCGGAAATCCCAACGACATGGATGACATACTGTCCATTGCAAAAAAACACAATCTGTTTCTTATTGAAGATAATTGCGATGCATTGGGATCCACGTACAAAGGGAGAAAAACAGGCTCATTCGGTATATTGTCAACCGAATCGTTCTATCCTGCGCATCATATAACCACTGCCGGAGAAGGAGGCGCATTACTAATAAACGACCGGCGGCTTACGCGCATCGCCCAGTCGCTGCGCGATTGGGGAAGGGCATGTTGGTGCGGGGCTTCCGGCGGCGGCCCGAATGGTGTGTGCGGCAAACGGTTCAATTACCGTATCGGTGACATTCCGTACGACCATAAATATATTTTTTCGCATGTCGGCTACAATCTTAAGCCGGTGGAGATACAGGCGGCGATGGGGAGGATTCAACTTTCGCGAATTGAGAATTTTACTTCCAGACGAAAGAAGAATTTCGCTTTGTATCATGCACTATTTAAAAAGTACGAGCACTTCTTCATTTTGCCAAAAGCGACAAAAGGGTCTGATCCGAGTTGGTTTTCATATCCTTTGACAGTACGGAGTAATGCGCCGTTTGACCGGTTTACTATCACCAAATACCTGGAAAGGCACCGAATTGAAACGAGGCCAATGTTTGCGGGGAATATTCTTCGGCAGCCGGGATTTCGAACTATCCCGCACCGGGTTTCCGGAACGTTGAATAATTCAGATCATATTTTTTCGCATACTTTTTTTATCGGCGTCTATCCCGGACTTACTCAAGAACACGTCTCGTATGTAAAGCGGGTATTTGAAAATTTCTTCCGGCGCTCATCCTTTTACGCTTATTAAGGATTGAGGAAAGATGCTATACGTTCCACAATAATCCTCAAGAATAAACCATAATTATCCGGTTTTCCTCATGACAAAACCGGAGGATACGATTTACCGGTCAGGAAATGATATGAAGGGCTTCACGGTACGAAATGAGTATCCCTGTACAAAATCTTTTCCGTTAAATTCGTGGGTAAATTCCTTTTCGACCAGAGTCTTCCAATCAACCTCTCTATTGTGTCCCCATGTTCGTACTTTCTTGAGCATATTTTTTTTGCTGCGGACCCATCCGAAATGATGCACCATGGGCATGCCGTCGAGACCCAGTATCATTCGTTTTTTTGGAGGTTCTAACTTCTCATATATTCCCTGCCGCTCGCTGTAAGAAAAAAATGAATCATATGACAATGTGCCGTTTCTAACCATAACAGGCGAATCTTCAATCGTCGTCGCCTGATAAATCGGCCTTCTGAAATACCAATAATTTGAAAACTTCATGCCATATAAGTTCTTATATTGTCGTCCATTCAGCCAATGGATGAAGCGTTTCGTGTCAATGACCTCATCCGCATCTAAAAAAAGAACGTAACCTCTTTTGTTGGAAACGGATGAATATCCTCTGTACCTCGCATAACAAATCCAAAACTGCGAGCCTGATTGGACAGACAGGCGAAGTATACGACGCAATTTCCACCACCAGATATGCTGCTCTTTTAAAGTGGGATCAAATTCAAGATCTATAAATGTGGCCTCGGAGTTTTCGCGTTTTGTTTTTTTGAGAAGCGAATAATTTTCGGGCGACCCGTCATAAAAATGGTCTGAAACAGGAATGATAATTTCAGAAGCAAACGGCGCAACTGCTTTTACAGTATGTCTGATAAACTGATAATCGTTCGTGCAGTAGTTAATGACAACGGAAATTTGATGTTTCATTTCCTTAAAAACTTCGTGATGTTCTCGGATACGCATTCAATTTCTTGTTTTGTTATCCATGGCGATAAAGGCAAGGATAGTATCTCGCGAGAATATTTTTCTGTAATAGCAGCATCCGCTACATTCTGCTTCATTGACTGGTATGCTTTTTGTTTATGAATCGGGACGGGATAATGAATTGCCGTATCAATCCCTTTCTTCTTTAAATATAATTGCAATTGGCCGCGCTTTTTTGTCCGGATAACATATACATAATACACGTGTCGGACATCCGGTGAAATAGAGGGAGTGATAACAGATACGTTTTTCAAAAGCGAAGAATAATATTGTGCAGCCTTTATTCGCTTCTTATTCCATGCATCAAGTCTTTTCAACTTCACGCGCGCAAATGCAGCCTGCAGTTCATCAAGTCTGCTGTTATATCCTTGCTCGCGGTAATAGTATTTTTTCGACTCACCGTAACTTCGCAAAGATCTGATTTTGTCTGAATACTCTTTTGTATCGGTAACAACTACTCCCCCATCTCCATACACGCCGAGATTTTTGGTAGGATATAGTGAAAAAACACCGATATCTCCTATCGATCCGACTTTTTTATTTTTATACCTTGCGCCATGCGCCTGGGACGAGTCTTCAATAACAAACAAGCGATAGTTCTTCGCTAACGATAGGACAGCATCCATATCCGCAGGATGTCCGAACATATGGACTGGCATTATCGCTTTTGTACGCCGCGTGATTGCTCGCTGCGCCGTATGTATGTCAATACAATATGATGCAGGATCAATATCGACAAATACCGGAACTGCGCCGGCATACGAAATGGCATACGCACATGAGATAAAAGAATTTGCGGGAAGAATTACTTCATCTCCTTTTCCAATTCCAATAGCCAGAAGTGAAAAATACAACGCGTCTGTTCCGGAATTGAGAGATACGGCATATCGGGAGCCGCAATATCTCGCAAATTCTTTTTCAAACAGGTGTACTTCTTTGCCCAGAATAAATTGTCCGCTTCGCATCACACGGTCAAATGCGCTCTGTAAATCTGTCTTTAGTTTCTCATATTCTCGTGAAAGGTCTGCAAAAGGAACATTCATGAAAATTATTGTAACACGCGTAACGGAACACTATAATGAACGGGTACGATATATCAGATTTATGTTTCTGAAAAAATTTCTTGCCACACCCACTGCATTGTTCTATAGACGCATATCTCATTTACGACGCACAGGTTTCAAGCCGCGCTTAATACTCGATATTGGCGCGTATCGAGGAGGTTGGAGTCAATACATGCGGAAGTTTTTCCCTGCATCCAAATTTTTTCTGGTAGAAGCAAACGAAGATCATCGGGCATATTTAGATAAACTGACATTTGCAAACTATGCCATTGCATTGCTCGGAGAAAAGAGAAAGAAACGAGTCGACTATTATGCGGTCAAACAATCCGGCATCAGTACGGGAAACTCGATATTTAAAGAGCGAACCCATAGCTATGATGATGTTGATATCCGAAAACTTCCTATGGTAACGCTCGATTATGTCGTAAAAAAATACAGAATACAGAATATCGATTTTATCAAACTTGATACTCAAGGGTCTGAACTCAATATTATACGAGGCGCGTCTGCAACAATTGATCAATCCGAATTCGTCCTCATTGAAACGCAAAATTTGGAATATAACAAAAACGCCCCCTTCATATTCGAGGTGTTTTCTGTAATGGAAAACTACGGATTTGCCCTTTATGATATTACCGAACTGCACTATCTTCCGTCCGGCGAGCTCTTCCAGGTCGATCTTTTATTTGTTAAACAAACATCGAAGTATTTGAAAACGGGAGTGTTATGTTAAGATTTTTATCTAATCTTATATTATGAAAATATGTTTTCCGCCAAATCTCTTTAACTATGACTGGTATTCAATCATGCAGTCATATCAACAGTATGTGACTAAAAAAGCCACCGTACTTGAAATCGGGGCATCTACTCCATCCCACACAAAGGAACTTGCACGGTACTGTAAAAGAGTCATTGGCGTGGAACTTATGCCGGAACGAGTGCCTAAAAACAGTGATAATATTACCTATAAACTGGAAGACTGGCAATATCTGACAAGAGTTGTACATCACAACAGCATAGATGTAGCCTTTAGCACACATGTTATTGAGCATATCCCCAATGATTTAAAGGCAATCAATGAGTTATATGAGGTATTGAAGCCAAGAGGCATAGCTCTCATCAACACGCCGAACCGTGAGCGCCTTGTTCGGGTAATTATCGAGTTATTCACCGGAAAAAGAACATTTCCCTATTGGGAACATCAAAGGGAATATACAGAGAAGGATCTCATTGCCTTACTTAAAAAAAGTAAATTTGAGAAATACACAATTATACCCGTGGTATTTGGTCTTCACGGCGTACCGATTTTTATATATTTTGAAAAAGTGCCGAAAATATTTAGAAGATATGCCAACTTTTGGGAGATTCACTTATTTAAGTAGGTCTATCGCTACGCAAGATCAGGCTAAAGAAACGTATATATTTTTTCGCAATTACATCCCAACTATATTTTTTTAACCATTGTGCGTTGTATGTAATACTTTTTGTTACTAGTGCTTTTCGCAATACAGCAACATATTCATCTACATTTTCAGGAGCAGAAACGTAAAAACCGTACGGACCCATAATTTCTCTGCGCAATGCATCGTCCGGAATAACAACGGGCAACCCGCACGCTGCCGCTTCAATCATGGCAGTTGCAAATGCTTCCGTTTCTTCGGAAACAAGGGTAAACACATCACACGCACGATATAAAAAGGGCATCTCTTTATGTTTAACTGCCATGCGTAAAAAACGGCCGCCCAATGTTCTCTTCCCATAGTTCTCTTGTTCTTTACTTCCTCCGACAAGCAATAAACATGCATTTCCCAGCTGTGAAACGGCGTCAATTGTCAGATCCACGCGCTTATATTTCTCTCCTCCTGCAACACATATAACAACGGGATGCTTCAACGGAATACGGTTCTTATTTCCTTCTGATGAAAACTGTTTGAGATCAGCGCCGTTTGGAATCACTCTAACACGTGTTCCAA
Source organism: Patescibacteria group bacterium (assembly GCA_035287165.1). Classification (GTDB taxonomy): domain Bacteria; phylum Patescibacteriota; class Microgenomatia; family 2-01-FULL-40-14; genus DATEBW01. The sequence goes on from DATEBW010000019.1 coordinate 8,550, forward strand.
ATGCATAGTTTCTGTACCATGCAGCGTTCCGTTCCGTTAACGAAATATATCCGTCAGGATGCGTCAACACAGTCATCCGGTCTTTATAGCCCGCCTGCCCGGACACAACCATCTTCGATCCCGATACCAAACAATACAATCGAATTACTATACCCTGCCACCCTCTGTTTATGGGCAGAATGATATCGGGTTTCCACGATCCGAAAGAAAATATGACTAATATTGTGTATAACAAATACGATAAGCCGAGACATCCTTCTTTCAGAAACTTATCAGATTGAATAGTCCTGTTCATTGGTTTTAATAACGGAAAGCTGAATTTCAGGAGACGCTGATTATATGCATTGGTTGAGTTGTCGGATATTCTCGATTGGTAAACGCGAACGTCATAGTTTTTTCCCCATCTTTTTGACAATTCATGAACGGCTGTTTCCGCACCTCTATTTATGATGCCGCTCGTAAATGACAATAGCGCAATTTTCATAGTTTGTAGTATATACTGAATAGTACGATGCAACGAGTAAAAAATTATTGGTACGCCCTTACTGCATGTATAGTATCTTTTTTTGTATATCTTCTAACTCTTGCACCGAGCATCACCTTTAACGATTCAGGTGAGCTCATCACCGCGGCATATCATCTGGGCATCGCCCATCCCCCGGGATTCCCGTTTTGGGCACTCCTTGCTCATGTATTCACCTATATTCCTTTTGGCTCTGTAGCGTGGCGGGTAAACGTATCAAGCGCTGTATTCGCTTCACTAGCCACCGCATGCCTTTCAGTTCTTTTTTTCAATATACTACCGAAAAAGCAAAACGGCCAACGCGCGCGGTTATTATGGTATGGATCTGCAATAACAAGTGCGTTACTTTTTGCGTTTACGAAAACGCTCTGGTCGCAATCAGTCGTCGCAGAAGTGTATTCCCTTACTATATTGCTCGTGGTTCTCCAGTTTCTCTCTCTTATCATGTGGAAGAAAACAGAACACATGCGTTATTTGTATATGGCGTCTCTCATGTACGGCCTCAGTATTGCAACGCATTATCTCGTCCTGACGCTCGCACCAGCATATATGCTATGGGTTTTCATGCAATATAAAAGCATCATACGTAGTTTCAGATATCAGTTTATTCTATTGCTGTTCTTTTTAGCAGGAATCAGCGCGTTTGTATATATTCCTCTTCGCGCAGCGCAAAACCAGCCCATGAACTGGGGGAATATTGAAACGCTTCAGGATTCGGCCGATCATATCAGACGCAAACAATTTGCCGGAGGTTTTAAGTTTGATGGAATAAACGCCGGTATTTATCTCCCGCCACCAACTATTTCAAACGGGCAGTCATTCTTCTCACGTATTGTTCTTGCTCCGGCACACGTCGCCGTGGTTATGGGACGCGTCTTTACTCCGGTGTTGGCTCTCATTGGCGGAATCGGTATGTTTTTGTTGTATCGCCATTCACGAAAAACCGGATATCGTTCATATTTTTGGCTGGTATTTCTCTGTTTTGCCATCTCAACATTTGTATTCGATTTTATTCTCATGCCGGTACCATTTACCACCCATGATACCGGAACACTCTTTATAGAACATCTGATCCCGCTCATGATATTTAGCCTGTACATCGGTTACGGACTATATTGGCTTGCTCTGAAAATTTCGTCATATAATAAATATCCTGCCGCTCTGGCGTTATTGCTCTATCTGCTGCCGATAGCCTACCTTATCTATGCCAATTACCAGCCTTACACCATGCGGGGAAATACGGTCGCTTACGATCACGGCATGAATATTCTCGCTACTGTCGATGAAAATGCAATTATATTTGTTGATAAAAATGACTGGTTATTTCCGGTCCTTTATCTCTCAATGGTTGAAGGAGTGCGTCCTGATGTAATGCTGTATGACCGGACAGGAAATGTGTTTGAAGACGTGTATAAGTTTTCCGAAACGCCAATACGTTCCGACGAAGAACTTGAACAACATAGAACTGCTATTGAGAAAGCTATTAGTTCTCAAAACCCGAACCGTCCAGTGTATTATGCAGCAGACAAAAATTTTGACAATACAGACCGTGACGTTCTCCAAGAGGGAATTTTATATAAACAGGCTGCTTATCAGGCACGTACGGTTGATTTTAACAAAGAATACGCCAATATTATGAACATAACAGAAAATAAATGGGGAGACAACAACACTGCATACATACTTGCCTATTATCGGTTTCGATTAGCGGATCAATTATTATCCAATGGTAAAACAGATGAGGCGTTATCCGTACTCGAATCCATTCCGGATATTTCAAAGAGCTCGTATCTGATATATACCCAGCTGGGGACCTATTACTATGGATTGCTCGACTACGAACGCGCAAATTCGGCATATCAGGAAGCGCTTGAACTCAATCCGTATGCGGCTGTCGCCCGGAGAAATCTGGACAAACTGACCGCTCTGCAAAACAATCATGAAGTAATTCTTGCAATTGAACAGGCAATAAACAATCAAGACTGTAGTCAAGCACAGGATTTGCTTGGGACCGTTGATACGGCACATCCAAGTTTACCCATGCTTATGAATAATACCGGCGTATGCTGGGCCCGCAAGGAGAAGTATGACAAAGCACGTGCCGCATGGGAAACCACCCTCGATATTGATCCTTCCTATGAAAACGCCCGCGAGAATCTGGAACGGCTCAACCAGGAACTATTGTAGCAGTTCATGCCGATCTAACCAACCGCTCTTAAGAACGTGTTGGCCGGGATGAGTTTCTGTGGAAAATCGTGCCTGATCATTCAAAAACTTCACCTTATTCCTCATCCGTATGCTTCTTCCCACGGTTAAAGCTTAAGATAACAGTATAAAAACTGAAAGCCAGAAAATATAGGGAAAACAACGCCCAGCCTTTCAGCGATTTCGGGAAATAACTGCTGATGTAGAACCGCGCAAAATTATTGAGCCGTTCCCAACCGGCACGC
>DATEBW010000020.1:0-3171 GCA_035287165.1 Patescibacteria group bacterium
TATCTTAGTTTATAGATTACTTAAAAAGAAGAATGCTAACGCGTATTATTACAGGTTTTTACCATACTTGCTTCTGTTTATCGGAACGGGAAGTTTGTTGTGGCACAGTTTTAGAAACCCTTTTACTCTTGTGCTTGATGCTATACCTATTTGGATTTTTTTCTTACTCATTGTATTTATATTGATTTATAAATTGGCGGGATCGAAAAATACCGCAACAATCATACTAACAAGCTATTTCTTCCTTCAAGTCCTTACTTCATATGCTTTTCCCGATTTTTTTAACGGATCGATAAGGCACGTAGTGAATGGAGTGGCTTTCGTCGGTATAATCGCGTGGGTGTATAAAAAATATGCTCATGTTAGCGGAAATCTGATAGCAGCATTTCTGCTGTATATTCTTGCGATTGTTTTCAGATCGATTGATAATGCTGTTTGTGCATATCTGACAGTCGGAACACATTTTTTATGGCATATTCTGAATGCCATAGCTGCTTATCTCGCTATAAAAGTACTGCTTGATATTGATCTTTTGGAAAACAAGTCTTCAAGCCGTATTCTGAAGAAATCATGAAGATTACATCGGCAGTCTCACCGTAAACGTCGATCCTTTACCCGGTACACTGGAGACGTCGATCGTCCCTTGATGCAGCAATACAATATTCTTTGCCAGGGAAAGCCCCAATCCATATCCCGCAGCCGTATGGTAAGAACGGGATGAATCTGCACGGTAAAACCGTTCGAAAATATGAGGCAGGTCTTTTTTGGTTATCCCGATACCGGTATCGGCAAAAATGAGAGACGCGTGCCGCCGGTGCTTCTTCAGCGTAACGGTGATTGAACCGTTCCGCGGCGTATAGGTAACGGCATTCTCCAGTAAAATGGTGATAAGTTTTTCAAGACTTTCTTTATCCGCCACAAGGGATACGGCTACCGGCACTATTTTTATCGCTATGCCCCTTTTCCGCGCGACCGGCGCTATTTTTTTATGTACCCCGGCAAGAAGGTCACTGATTGCAACGCGTTCTTTGACAAATTTCCTGTTGTTATGCTGGTAACGCGCAAGCGAGAGCAAATCATGGGTCAAATGCGTCAGTCTGCCGATGTCATGCAGATTTTCTTTCAGCACTGCTTTTGCCCCTTTCAAATTCATAGTGGTGTCCCGCAACGCGACTTCTATAGACGTCTGGAGTGCGGTCAACGGCGTTTTCAGCTCATGGCTCGCGTCAGCGACAAACCGTTTCTGCTCTTCCATCGCGCGCTCAATCGGCGCCAACGTTTTTCCCGCGAGGAAATATCCCGCAACGGCAGAACATACCAATATCACGCCGTTCGTATAAAGCAATACGAGAAATACGCGGTGCTTTGCCTGAACCAGATCCTGCAAAAAGTATTGTTCTTGTCCGGGCGGCAACCTGAATCCGTATCTATCCAGTTCGAGACGCAGCTCTATGGCGTTCAGACGGCGGTGGAATTCGCTCGTCACGCTCCGGTAGATAACGATGCTGAATGCGACGCTGATCGCCATGATAATCAACAGATACCACGCGGTCAGTTTGAGACGGGCTGTTTCGAACATAAGTCAATTTTCAGCTAATTTATAACCGAATCCTCTCACGGTCCGTATGAGCGGTTTTGATTTTGGAAACGCACGATCTATCTTATTGCGCAGATAACCCATATACACTTCTACGGTATTGGGCAGTATATCCGCATTATACGACCAGACACTGTTCATAATTTGCTCCTTTGAAAGAACGGTTCCCCGATGGCGCAGCAGGTATTCAAGCAAGACAAACTCTTTTTTGGATAACGCAATGCTCATCTTTGAGCGCCTCACGTCATAGGTTATCGTGTTCAGCGTCAGATCGTCTAGTGCCAGAACCTGCTCAATCGCCTTTCTCGGCCGCCGCGCCAACGCGCGTACGCGCGCGAGAAGCTCGGCAAAAGCAAACGGCTTGGCGAGATAATCATCGGCGCCGGTATTGAGTCCGCTTACTTTACTCTCAATATCTCCTTTTGCCGTCAACATCAGAATCGGTGTATGGATTTTTTCTTCGGTCCGCAATTTTCTGCACAGCGTTATGCCATCGAGTTTCGGCAACATAAGATCGAGAATAATCACCGTATAATCGCCGGTTGCCGCCAAATCATACCCCTTTTCCCCGTCATGGGCGACGTCAACCACATACGCTTCTTGCTCGAGACCTTTTTTAATTGCCAGCGCAATCCGCTGTTCGTCTTCAATAATGAGTAACTTCATAATGCAGGAGTGCCGCAGTCAGGCGGCTGGATCATAGTATACCTGCTTGCTGAAAACCGGCTGAAGGTTTAGTGTTCGTGTTACAATTTATCCTGTTCATCATCATATACTATGGCGGTAAAAAGACTGACACTGGCAAAGTACATCCTCGTCGTTATCGCCATTGGCATTCCTCTGGGCGCTTATCTCTTGTTCATGAATAAAAATACCGCGCAGACCGTAAAACGCGCGGTTATTTCCGGCGACCAGACAACGGATGCCATGCCTGATACGGTTACGGGCAAACCTCCTGATCCGGTCTCGCTTGCCGCACTCATGCAAAAAAAATTTAACGGGAGCGATTTGGCGCGTGAAGCAGTACTGGAGGAAAACGAATGGTACACCCGCTATCAGATATCCTATACGAGCGGGATGCTGCGCATATCGGGCATCATGAATGTGCCGAAGATTGATCCCCCCGCGGGGGGATTTCCCGTCTTAATACTGAACCACGGATACATCGATACTTCCTTGTACACAAACGGCCGCGGGCTACGGCGCGAACAGGACTATTTTGCCCGGAACGGATTTGTCGTTATTCATCCGGATTATCGCAACCACGCGTTTTCTGATAAAGACCCTGAAGCGGAAACCATGTTGCGCCTCGGCTATATCGAAGATGTCATAAACGCCGTCTATGCAATAAAAAACAGCGATCTATCCATGGTCAATAAAGAGGCAATCGGCATGCTCGGGCATTCGATGGGCGGAGGAGTTACACAAGGCGTCATGGTAGTACAGCCTGATTTAGTCAAAGCGGCTGCGCTCTATGCGCCGGTCAGCTCTGATGCGCGCGACAGTTTTAAGCGTTGGACTGAACGACGACCGGCGACTGCCGATGAAATAGTCGCCCGGCACGGCACGCCGGA
>DATEBW010000021.1:0-12324 GCA_035287165.1 Patescibacteria group bacterium
CATCGACGGCGGCAGTTTGCAGGTGATGGAACCGGAATGGATACCGAAAAACGCGATTTTGACCCCGCACGCGAAAGAGTTTGAAACGCTATTTCATCATGATCTACAAAGGTTAAACTTTGAAACACTTCAAGGTTTAACCTTGAAGGAAAAAGAACAAATTATACTGAACCTTTCAAAGAAGTTTCACTGCGTCATTGTTCTGAAGGGTGAAACGGATATTATCTGTTCTCCTGAAAAATGTGTAATGGTTTCCGGCGGCAATGCCGGCATGACCAAAGGCGGAACAGGAGATGTGCTCGCCGGCGTCGCCGTTGGATTATATACAAAAAATGATGCGTTTTTATCGGCGGGCGCTGCGTCGTTTTTTAACAAACGTGCGGCGGAGAAACTATTTCAGACGCACGGCTATTGGTATTCGACGAGCGATCTGATCAATATGATTCCACAGGTGATGAAAAGCAACATTAGATGAAGCGTGTGCATATTTTATTATGGAGACTTTTTGTCTATACAAGAAGGAACCTTAACAGAAAATACCAAACCGGATTGCTGAATACGCCAAAAATTGCCGCATAGCCTAGTTTTTTCCTCTTGTTAGTCCCCAACTGAGAACCATACACTTTATAAAATAATAAGGTAACCATAACAAAGACGAACAAGAGTGCTACTGAGTATGCGATAAAGAAAATCGGGGCCGTCATTGTTTCCTCTACTGAAGACTTGTAGTTAAACGTGCCACAAAATTTTGTGCGGATCGGATTATTTATAGCACAAATGGTGCTTATGAGAATCGCCTTAATGAACACGAAGGCTACCGAATCTATGAAATAGCCCAGTACAGTAATAACCGCTATTTTTAATAGCGAGGTAAACCGGATTACATTCTGTATACGCACATAACCTGCTAAGCGTATGACAAAAATAACAATAATAAAATTGATTCCGAAATTAATGATAAGTGGTGAAATCCCAAAAAAATCTATTGTACTTAACTTCATAATCGTATCGCATGCATTTAGAGAACAATATTCTTTCTTATCGACACAATACCCTTCTTGGAATCCGACATCCGCTTTATCCCATCTAATTTTCGTATATTTACTCGGGTCTATATCGTTGGAATAAAAGAAAAACTCATTCTCGACGCATGGAATGGGAAAATACATATCTGCATATGCAGGTTTGCTGAAGTTTAACGAAATGATTGTTATGAGTGCGATGAGCAGTAATGTTCTTTTCACGGCAATTCAGTTTACGACAAATTCTTTTAAGGTACAATGGTGTTACCAATGTCCCCTGCCCCGAACGGTTTTTTGCTCCGGCTTGATATAATAAGCCGCTATGGATGGACGGACAGGAATTATTTATCAATATCACGACAATGCTGTTGCGATGCCGGATCCGCTTCTTGTACAGGCATTCGGTGAAACAAACTATGATTCGCTAAAATACGCCAATTCGGTACAAAACTGGTACCGCGGGGTATTTATCGGCGGAGTAATGGGTGTGATTACGCTACTAATACCAATCCTGACCATTGAAGCCCGCTATCGTGTCGGACAACTTTGGGATAGTGCGTTTCAGCAAAAAACCACTTCCACCATACTGGGAAGCAATAGCCAGCCGACAAACGTCGTTGTCCCGTCAGAAACACTCTCACCGAGTCCGACGCCGAAACCGCCGTTCCCTACGCTGGAAAATAAACAGCTCAATGAACAACTGTTGAGCAAGCTCCAGCCAGTCGATTATTCATTTGCCGTCATTGTGCCAAAGCTCGGCATCAATAGCCGGGTAATCGAGAATGTTGATCCGGCGGATGAAACAGCATACCGATCTGCGCTAAAACTCGGCGCTGCGCACGCCAAAGGCTCATATGTTCCCGGCGACAACGGAAGAACATATATCTTCGCCCATTCGACCGACTATGCCTGGAACATGACGCGCTTTAATGCAATATTCTACCTCCTGCGCGAACTCGAAACGGATGATATGGTCTACATAGTCTATGACGGGATCGTATTCCCCTATCGCGTTACCGACAAAAAAATCGTCGACCCCGGCGATACGTTCTATTTAAAGCCACAATCCGGAGAGGAAGAACTGTTATTGCAGACCTGTTGGCCGCCGGGAACGTCGCTCAAGCGGTTACTCATTTTTGCAAAACCCGATCCTGAAGCAAGCGCTGTTGATGTCCCTGTTTCCCCGACGGTTGACGAGAATACCGCCCTATAGATTGGTTTTTGCTTGAAACGAGCGGAGTTACTCAAATATCTCTAGGTGATCTATTCTCCTCTATCACTATAGACTCCACGCCGATAAAATCTTCGCATCCGCAGGAAAGTGCCTCGCAAAAAAACGTCTGCGCCGGATACACGCCGGTCACACGAACTCGATGACCAACGTATGACGTGTCGGTAAACAGATCGTAACGGTCTGCCTCTTTTTTGCGCAATTGCAGAGTATGCATCCCGTACGGATTTTCATCAAATTCTAAATAGATACCTTCTGCGCAGTATGTTTTTCCGATCTCTTTCCCTGTCTTTACCATGCCGGTAAACGTCTGCACAGTGCCGACCGGCGGCATCGTTGGCAGCGGCGGAAGGGTTGGTTGCGGCGAGGGAACCGGCTTGAAGTAATCATAATAAATGACGCCGACGATATCGTATTTATTTCCTTCGTCAGGACGTTTAAACATCCCGGTGACGCCTATACGTTCACCTATTATTGGAAATTGATTAACGTCGTTTATTGATGAATTAGTGGCTGCTAAACCATAATAAATATCCTGATCGTCGCGAAGCCCGACGAAACATTCCATCGTTTCTACTCCGCTGGTGTCCTTGTGCGGTAGACAATCAAGCGTTCCTTCGATGGTAACGTTGGTATCATATGCAGGAATCACGACAGTCGAAGATCCGGGATCGACGGTTGGTTCTCCTGCGGTACGCGTCGGGAAGATTGAAGGCATGGGAACCATCGACGGAACAGTCAACTTTCCGAGAGGAATACCGACTAGAAGTCCTACTAATACTGCGAGTGCCAACAGAATGGAAAGATGCAGCTTACTGAGTGAATACATTCTGATCCCATGGTATATCCCTCACACGGTCTTTGTCAAACTGTTCAATGTAGTATAGGTACTTATCTACCCTATAGTAATTGACATACTGCTACTCCTATGCTATACTCCGGCGATTCTTGGGGGCAATCATGAATTTTATCAAATACGTGCTCGTATCTTGTATAAGTTTTTCCGCGCTGTTTATCATCGCTGCGGCAGTGTCGCCGGCAAACGGCTATCAGAATTGCAGCGCATACGGCGTAGATTGTCCGCCTGCTTCTTACCTCGTCGTTGATAAACTCATCCGCGATCCGCGCGCAAAAGGCGACGTCTATGTTGACCATCTTTCCTGGAACGACTATCGTTTTTCACCGGGAGAAGATATCATATTTAAGATTTTAGTAAAAAACACCGGTCCGGATGCAATTACCAACGTCGATACCGAAGATATCCTTCCGAACGTCGTCAATCTGCTCAACAGTGACGGCACGTTGGATGAAGAGACCCGGGAATTTTCCCGTCATTTTGACCGGATTGAGTCCGGTGAAACGGAAGCATGGTATATCCGGGTTCGGGTAAAATCGGCGCAACATCTGACGAAAAATATCCAATGCGCCCATCCGGACGCAATAAATCGTATTACCACAACGGCAGACGATATGCCGGAAGCCCGCGACGGATCTTCATTCTGTGTCGAAAAAGCTGTCTTGGGAGCGATAGAACAACCGGAAACAGGAGCATCCCTTTATACGAGCGTACTTGCCGGTATCGTCGCGCTCTCGGGAGTCGCCGTGATAGGAAGAAAGTTTATTGCTTCATAAAAGATAAATCCTAAATTCAATCCGCCAGCTGGCGGACTAAGCTCCAAATAATAATCAGGTTCTAAATTCCAAATTGTTTAGAATTTTACTATTAAATATTAGAATTTATTTGGAACTTCGAATTTAGTATTTAGAATTTAATAATAAGCGCTTTGTGCGCTTTTTTTTATGAAAATTGCCCGAGCTTTATACGCGTCTATTATAAAATACTGCTACCCGCTCCTTATCGCGGCGATCACTCTATGGATTTCCGCAACAAGCTATACATCGGGAACGTGGCTTTCCGGATGGGATACGCTGCATCCTGAATTTGATTTTGCGCTCAATGTTGAGCGCGTTATCAACGGCGTCTGGCGGGAAGAACAGGGACTCGGCGCACTTGCCGGACATTCCCATATGAGTGAATTGCCCCGTTATGTCCTCCTCTATCTGACGTCTTTCGTTTTTCCCGACCATTTTCTTCGCTATTTTTATACATACCTCTGTTTTATAGTCGGACCGCTCGGCATATATTGGTTTGTTAAAGAAATGCTCAAAAAACCGTATGCCGCATTTCTCGCGGCGCTTTTCTATATCTTCAATATCGCGGTATTTCAGCACTTTTCCATGCCGTTTGAGATGTTCACTACCCAGTATGGCTTATTGCCATGGTTATTATTGTTTGCTTTGCGCTGCATAAAAACAGGAAAGAAAAAAGACCGGGTGATTTTTTCTTTGTTGACGCTCTTCGCCGCTCCCATGGCGTATGCAGCTCAATTATGGCATGTGTACTTCATTGCGCTCTGTCTGTCTGTTGCCGGCTGGAGTTTTTTTTCGCACCGGAAAAACGTCAGATTGGCGATGCAGCGCATCGGCGTTATAATCGGATTGACGCTTACCATCAATGCATTTTGGCTCCTTCCGCATGTGTACCACATTATTCATCAGGCAGAATGGGTGACGCGTTCGCAGATAAACTGGCTGTTTTCCGACCGGATTTTTTTGTTGAACAAGGCGCGCGGCTCGCTCGCCGATGTCGCGGTATTACAAGGACCTTTGACTGACTTTATGCACTTTGACGGAAAAGATTTTATTCCGGTATTTGATGAAATTCAGCCGCACTGGGAAAATCCTGCTATCCGCACGATCGGCTACGCATTATTTGTTATCGCGCTGACGGGCATTTTTGCTACCCTGCGGGGCCGCCATAAGAAACTGCTGCCGGTCATTCCTGTTTTTCTGTTTTCGCTCGTCTTTATGACGAGCATGAATCCTCCGTTTGATTCATTTTTTAATTGGATCCGCGACCGGTTTCCTGTCCTGCGTGAAGCGCTCCGCTCGCCGTATACGAAGTTTTCTCTGTTGCTGCTGTTTGCCAACAGCGTGTTTTTTGCCGCAGGAATTGCGTGGCTGCTGGATCGTATCTCTATAAGGCTCCGCATGCTATTCGTGAGTATGATCGCGCTGCTTCTCATGATCTACCAGTGGCCGCTCATGCAAGGCCGCCTGATCAATGAACAGATGAAGGTACAGATTCCGCAAGAGTATTTTGCATTATTTTCCTACATGAATAAACTGCCGAAAGACGCCCACGTTGCGGTATTACCCGCGCATACATTCTGGGGATGGGAATACTATCGTTTCGGTTTTCAGGGAGCAGGATTTCTTTGGTTCGGCATTCCGCAAACGACGCTTGTTCGGGATACGGATCGGTGGAGCAAGCATAATGAAAATTTTTATTGGGAATTGTCCCACACGATATATGCATCAGATCCGGTGAGATTCAACAATATTCTTGAAAAATATCAGATAGAGTGGCTCATCCTCGACCGTAACATAGTTGCGCCGGATATTCCTAAAGCAGTCTCGCATGATAAAACAAACGCGCTTCTGAAAACAATGCCTGCGGTGCAAAAAGCGGCAACCTTTGGCAATATTGACCTGTATCATGTCACGCTGTCTGCGCGGCCGGAAGGGTTTCAATTCATAACTGACGCGGTTGATTTGGCGCCCGCTGCTGTTTGGAACGACCATGATAGTGCGTATGATGCCCACGGCACGTATATTGCAAGTAACGGCAACAGCCAAACAGTCGTGTATTATCCCTTCCGTTCGCTGTTTACCGGCAAGGCGGCAAATGAACGAATGTTCACTATCAACGAACAGAAAGGTTCATATGTCCTGACACCGCACACGACGGGAAATGATATGCCGGCAGAAAACGTCCCTACGAACCAATGGCATCTTCAGGTGCCTGCCGGTGACGATTCGCTGCAGGAAATCACCGGAGGGCGGGTAATACGCCGCGTATATGATCCGGAAATTCTCATCGACGGAAAGACTGTTCAAAAAGAGGGCGAGCTGACTTTTGAGACGATTCCCGCTATTCAGGTCAGTGTACCTAAAATCCGCGGCCTGTACAGTTTTGAAAATTCGCTTGCATCGCAATCATATCAACCGAGACAATGCGGACGTCAGACCGGCGGAGATATTTCCAGTACGATCACGGAAGATGGATTCCGCCGTTTATCCGCGCTCGATGACGGTATTTGCATTGACGTGGCGGTTACAGGAATCCCTCACCGGTATGGTTCCCTTATCACCTTCACGAGCCGGAACCTTCGCGGATCACCATTACTTTTCTCTGTTGAAAATACCGATAATCAGCGAAGGGAGCTGTTGGTAAAAGTTGCGGTCGAATCTGATCAATCGGGTAATAATCCGATAACTTCATCTTTTCTGATTCCGCCGCTTGATCTTTCCGGCCAGGGATATGCGCTCATATTTGAAAATGAAAGCATCGGCGGCATACAAACCGTCAATGATGTCGGAAATGTCCGGATACAACCGTTTCCCTATAATCTGGTTTCCGGCATACGGTTCGTTCGGGAGCAAGAGCAACCAAAACAGCAAATACTCGTCTATTCGCAGGGATTTGACAAGGGATGGAGTGTATACCGAGTCAGATGTCAGAAGCCGGATGTCAGACCGCGCCCGCCGGACGTTGAGCCGATAGGCGACCCGCCCGCCTCGCTAGGCGAAGCATTGCGGGCAGGTGCGGGCGGGTTTCAGATGTATGCATTGGGCTGTCAGGTGAAAAGAACTCTACCAATGCTCTTCGGCGAACAGTTAACCGATCACGTGTTAGTAAATAATTGGGCGAACGGATGGAAACTTCAGAATGCAGAATTCAGAATGCAGAATTCAGAGTTTGTTTTTGTATATATGCCTCAATATCTGGAGTACGCCGGCTTTGCAATGCTTGCTGGTGTCGCGTTCTGGTTATGGCGATATCCTCCGACGATGAAACAGATGAATAAGAAAATAGCGCCAGAACAACCTGTTACCGCTTCCCCCTCTGACCAAAAAGATCTTCTTTCGATGTTGTGGTAACGGGTGCGGCAATAACTCGGGAAAAATGCGGGAATTATGTTATTTCGGTTGTCCTGATGAGGCGCACGAATAAATAAGAGATGCTTGTACGAACAACGATCCTTGTTAATTCCCGCAGAAATCGTATAATAAATTACATGTATCAGCCTCAATATGTCATAAGCAACCAAATCCTCAAATATATCGGCGGCATAGAAGCATGCCGGGAGGTGATCGCCAGCGCGCCGCTCGTACCGGCGTGGGAAAAGAAATTCCAGGAGGATGCGCTGGTACGCCAAGTTCACCATGGCACCCATTTGGAGGGAAACGCGCTTAATATTTCTGAAGCGGCACAGGTGGTTGCCGGCCAAAGCGTTATCGGCAGGCCGCGCGATATTCAGGAAGTGATCAATTATCGCAACGTCATTGACTACATCGGCCGCATCGTCACCGTAGCCCGGTCTAAACAACACACCGCTGAGAATACAAACGCACGGCTCGCCATCGAAATCACCGAAGAACTCATCCATAAAATTCATACGTTGACCACCGATCATATGCTTCCGCCGGAGAAGAGCGGCATCTTTCGTACCACGCAGGTGGTAGTGAAAAATTCCCAGACCGGTGATGTCACCTTTCGGCCGCCGCCGCCGGTTGAAGTCCCGATCCTCGTGAGGGATTTTCTCGCGTGGTTGAATCAAAACACGAATGATGTGCATCCGATTCTGGTTTCCGGCATGACGCAATATGAATTTGCGCGCATTCATCCGTACGTGGACGGCAATGGCCGTGTCGCGCGCGCGCTGGCAACGCTCGTTCTGTACCGGGACGGGTATGATATCCGGCGGTTTTTTTCCCTGGAAGAATATTATGACTCGCATGCGCAGGGCTATTATCAGGCGCTGCAAAGTGTTGTAAAAAATAAGGGCGATCAGACAAAGTGGCTCGAATATTTTGCCGAAGGTCTCGCGATCGAATTGAACCGCATCAAAGAAAAAGTGCAGAAGCTTTCAGTGGATATCCATATGAAAGAGCGGCTCGGCGGAAAACAGGTATTTCTATCCGAACGGCAGATTAAAATCATTGAACATCTGCAGGAACTCGGTTATTTACAAAACAAAATGTTTACCCGGTTATTCCCCCGATCCTCGGAAGATACCATCCTGCGCGATTTACATGAGTTGATGGAACAAGGTATTATAGTGAAGAAGGGAAGTACCAAGGGAGCGAGGTATGTACTGAAGAACTAACCGATGAACCGAATAACCCATCAACCAAAAAAACACGAGCATTGTTTTGTTAATTGGTTATTCTGTTAATAGGTTGATTTGTTATCCGTAGCACTATGGAAATATCTGATCCCGGCTTTGTGTTTTTAGGTCTGGTACTGCCCTGTCTGTTTTCATTGACGCTCATTGCGGAAGGCATGTGGAAAGTATCCCAGCGCACGTCAGGATGGGTAAATATTTTCATGGGATTGGGTTTTATCTCGCTAACCCTCTGGGTGTATTTTTATTTGTTACAGTAACATATTCCTACGAATTACGAATTGGTACTAATATACGAATGAACCTAACAACCTATGAAGCGAATAACCGAATAACTACTGGTAAACAACCATTGCTCATTTTATTTATTCATTACTCTCTGTTAATCGGTTTGATTCGTATATTCGTAAGTATTAGTATTTCGTAGCGAGGGTATGCTCTTTTCCACTTTTGCCTCCTATCTCCATCATCTAGAACAAACCTCTTCTCGCCTCGAGATCACTCGCATTCTCGCCGAACTTTTTAAACAATCTTCCGCCGGTGAAATAGATACGATCACCTATCTTTCCCTGGGCAGTCTCGCGCCGTCGTTTATCGGTCTTGAATTTAATATCGCCATTAAGCTCATGTTGCGCATTCTTGTGCAGACGTACGGCCGTGAAGAAGAAGAGGTGCGGCGTTTGTTTAAAGAGCGGGGAGACATAGGAGACGTAGCATTTCAGATTTCAGATTTCAGATTTCAGATTTCAGATTTTCAAAAACGACACTCGCCATCGATTATACAGGTATATGATCATCTGGTAACTATAGCCCGTGAACAGGGAACAGGTTCTGTGGAGCGGAAAATTGCGGGGTTTGTTGATTTGCTAAAAAAACTCGACCCCCTGTCAGTAAAGTATGTCGTGCGCATTCCGGTCGGCGCGCTTCGACTCGGCTTTTCTGATATGACAATTCTCGACGCGCTCTCCTGGATGGAAACCGGCGATAAATCTCTGCGTCCGGCGCTGGAACAGGCGCATAACGTTGCGGCGGATATCGGCTTGATCGCGGCTACATTCCGCGAAAAAGGGGTGCGCGGCATAGAAAATCTTTCGGCAACGCCGGGTATTCCCATCCGTCCCCAGCGGGCAGAACGGATCAAGACGGCTGAAGAAATTATTGAGAAATTGAAAACGCCGGTCGTTGAATATAAATTAGACGGGTTCAGAGCGCAGATCCATCTCATCAGCACAAAAGCGAAGAACGGTAAAAAGATACAAGAGAAAATGAAACAACTGGCATTGGATGACGAAGTCCACGATGCCCGCGTCGTGATATTTTCCCGAAGCATGGAGAATATGACGCCGATGTTTCCCGAGATTGTTGCTCAAGTGAAAAAATTCTCCGTTGACTCGATTATTCTCGACGGCGAGGCGATCGGCTATGATCCGAAAACCGGCAGAAACCTTCCCTTCCAGGAAACCATCCAACGGAAACGGAAGCACGGCGTCGCTGACGCGGCGGCAAAAATACCGCTGCGCTACTACGCGTTTGATCTTCTCTATTTAAACGGTGAAAGTTTGTTGGAACAGCCTTTTTCAGTCCGAAGAACATTGATGGAGAAATTGTTCAGAGATAATAATACATGGCTCGATAAAAAAACCTTTACCATTTCCGAACAGTTTCCAATAACCCAACCGTCCGAACTCATCCGGCTGTTTAACGAATCGGTAAAAAAAGGATTTGAAGGCATCATGGCGAAAAAGCCGGATTCTGTTTACCGGGCGGGCGCCCGCGATTTTACGTGGGTAAAGTTCAAGCACGTCGGTGAAGGCAAACTCGCCGATACGCTGGATTGCGTCGTCATGGGATATTATGTCGGACAAGGAAAGCGGCAGTCATTTGGTATCGGCGCTTTTTTAGTCGGCGTGTTGAACGATAAACAAATCCGGAATCCGGAATTTTTGACTGTCGCCAAAATCGGCACGGGCCTTTCTGACGAGCAATGGAGGGAGCTGCGGCAAAAGTGCGGTAAATATGCGGTAAAAAATAAGCCTGATAGCTATAATGTCCCAAAAAATCTCGCTCCGGACGCCTGGGTAAATCCTGAAGTCGTCGTCGAGATAGCCGCAGACGAACTGACCAGAAGTCCGATTCATACAGCAGGGCTTGCGCTGCGGTTTCCGCGCCTCGTGCGTTTCCGCGACGACAAAAAACCCGCCGATGCAACGACGGCGGGGGAGGTAGAGAAGCTGTATAGGATGCAGTAGGAACCTAACGCGGCGCTGCATTTTTACCAAACAGTCTTAATGTCTTTTGCTTTCCGTAGAATAGAATCTTTCGTGATGATTACGCTTTTTGTGAGCTGTGCTGTGGCTGCGATGATTCGGTCGTGTATTTCTAAATGCGACGGTGTTGTCATATATTGCACGAAGACCTCTTCGTCGAATGGATAGAGGTGAATTGCAGGGTATAGAGACAGTGATTGGAGAAATAAGTTCAATCGGGCGTTATTCTGATATTTCTTTTTAAATACAGCTTCTGTTTCTGCGAGTACGATTGTAGGAATATACAGAGTTATAGAATTTTTTTCTGCCTGCTGAAAGAGTTCGTCTGCAACAGTGCTTAATCGGCGATCTCCTGTCAGATACCACACTAACGCATGAGTATCAGCGAGATAGTTCATAAATAGGATGTACCAAGCTTTTTTTTGCGTCTTCTATCTCTTTGTCACTTATAGTTAATCCTTTCATGATACCTTTCAGGGAGCGCGGCTTTTTTTTTGATGTAGGTTTTATAGAATGCAAAATCTTCTTTTTCTCCACAGAAGGAAGTTGCAGAAAAATCTGCTTGATGATTTCGATCGGAAGTTCAACCTGCACTGTTTTTCCGTTCATAGTGCATTTATTTTACCACAAGTGCGAGGAGTCTGGCGATAAGAAACCTGTCGATGCGACGACGGTAGGAGAAGTAGAGAAGCGGAATCTTTAATAAAAACAGATTGATGACACAAATGTTGACATGAGTAAATAAACTATAAGAAGAAGCAAAATGGTAATCGCTTTTCGGGTAATAAGGCGTTTCTTTACCAGAAAAATAAGTTGGAAAGTGATAATAATTAGAGTGAATGCCAACAGATAAGTCATAAGTTGTTCCTTGGTTGTCACCTTAAATCCAGCAAATCGATAAGTCTCTATACAACCTCCTTCGAATACTATAATTGTTATCCACTTGAGCAATAGGTAACTATTAAGCAAGACAAGAAGTCCAATATTTCTCTTCACTAGAGATTTTCGGAAAAGGAAAAATAACGACATGATTAAACCTCCTACGCTGATAAGTACTCCGTACAGGAAGATTCCCTGAACCGGTTCGATAGTCGTAAAGGTGCGGGAGAATAATTCAGCAGTCATCTGAAGTATGAAGAGCAGGAGGATAAGTATATATGCGATGCTTTGAAAAATTGACCACAGAGTGCGAAGTGTTGTTTTTCCGTTCATGCTACTTCTCACTTTACCACAAGCGCCAGAAGTCCCGCAACGAGCACATGGAGGATTAACGGGATGATCAAAACATTGATGAATACCCGAATGACGGAATCGGCGGCGGAGAGAAATTCGGCAATGGGTGAAAACGGAATGCCGAGCACATAGGCGATTGCTAATAATCCCATTGCAATTGGAAGAACAATGCGCGCCGCCTCGAGATCTTTTTTACTCGAAAACATGGAGGCGGAGATGGAGAAGAGGAGATAGAGAGAGAGTAGAGTTGAGAATGGAAAGTTGAGAGTGGAGAATTTTACTGCATTGTTACATTGTTTCATTGCTAGAGTAGTATATTG
>DATEBW010000022.1:0-11318 GCA_035287165.1 Patescibacteria group bacterium
AATTTTGATAGAGTCACAAATTTCGCACTTCACGTCATCCTGAACTTGTTTCAGGATCTTGAATGGTTAGCAGGAATAAGATTCTGAACTAAATTCAGAATGACAAAGTATAACCGTTGAACAAGTGCGAAACTCGTGAGAGTATCTATAGTAACCCCAAAACAAACTGGAGATTACTATAGGGAAATAGGCTCAAACATTCACAAAAGATAATCAGTTTGTTTTGGTTTCACTATAGTAACTACTTTTTCGTCTCGATGGGAATTAGTAAATTAGTACTCATTCGTAATTAGTAGAACTTAGAAGTTTGCAGCTTATGAAAATAGTGATATCTGCTCTCATCACCCTTATTTTATTGATGGTTACTGCTTCGTCGGTGCAGGCCCGTGTTCTTCCGCGCTTCCGTTCTTCATCAGCGGCAGGATCGTCAGGCGGCGGCAGTCCGTCTACCGTAACCGTTTCGCCTCGTTTCATGTCCGGAAAATCCGGCCTGCGCGTTTCATTTAACGGAATTAGTAACGCGAAAAAAATAACGTATATGCTCAATTATGAAACAAACGGCAAGCAGGAAGGCGTCGCCGGAACCATTACAGCGGCAGACGGCAATAGTACCAGCCGTGATCTGCTCTTCGGCACCTGTTCATCCGGCGTTTGCCGCTACCATGAAGGGTTAAAGAATATGAAATTTGAAGTGCGTTCTGATTTGAAAAACGGCAAAACGGCGGTACGAAGATACCGGATAAAGATATGAAGGGAGTAAATAAACGTTTCCTCGCGAATGCTCCTCGTAACGCCGCTGTTATTGTCAGTAGTACCTACTTCGTTATAGCCCTTGTATATACCTTTATATCTGTCATGTCAGATATATCGTTATTTCACTTTATAAACATTCGTGGGTTACTTTCATCTATTATACTTGGCTATTCTGCAGGATTTTTGTATTATTTATTTTCGCATCATCAGCGAGTAAAATATCTCCCTGCGTTTTATGGGTCTTTGATTTATCTGGGAATTGTTGCCTTGCTGGTTGCCGATAATGGAGCAGGAGATGAATGGGGATATGGAATATTTTTATTTACATTGCCGAGTTCATTGATTATTATGTTTATAGACGACTTGTTACCAATTAGACTGATCGAGTTAATCGATAGCTATACATATAAAGCGCTTTTTACTGGCGTGACAAACACGTTACTCATATTCACCATCTACTCACTGGTGATTAATGTTTTTGAAAAAGTTCGACGTAGGTAATAAAACGAAGTCAATTAGAATTTGATACTACAAAAGGCTCGCCGATTCTGTCGCAGTCGGCGATGGTGAAAGGCTTGATGAAGCGTTGTCTTCAGGATCATAGGTAAATCTCCGGTCAAGCAGAACTTCATCGCTTGAAGCAATGCTCTTTACCCGCAACTCTAATACCTTTTCGCCCGGCTGCATATCGTACAGTGCGATTGATTTATCGTCAAACTCCGACCAGCTGCCGCCGTTAATGCGGTATGACCAGACAACCGCACAGTATTCCTCTATCTGGTAACCAATCACGACATATACCGGGGTCCGGGTAACACGCTCGCCTTCCCGCGGAGAGCGTATTTCAACAGGACCGACACTTCTTTTACACGAGGTCAGGGAAGGGGAAATCTCGGTATTTGGCGTTGCAGTGGGAAAAACGGTTGATGTCTCTTCGTAACGTTCTCGCGCTATCTCTATCGGTACCACCGTCACAGCGCCGCGGTCATTCTCGCCGGCCACAATGGGCGGCGGACTCTCTTCAGCTTTCCTGTTCAGGTTATTTAAGTTTGTCAGAAAAACACTTAACAGCACCGGTATGCTCAAAAAAGCCGTTACCAGCTCAAAATATTTTTTCTGGTCCGGAAGGCCTTTATACCAGTCTTTTACTTTATTAAACATATGCTTTTTAGGGAAAAAAGACTATCGCAATGCTACGTTGCGTTGTTCACGTCACGGTGAATACTGCTCACATCGTTATTTTCTTTTCTTATTTTCCCTCTCTGTACATAACATACAATTTGATGCATGCGTCGCGATCAGGTAGATCGCCGACACGCCGACAAGGAGGTAGATAAGGCTGACAAATGAGGGGTATCCGCCGAATATTCTGGTCACCAGATTAAAATCAAAAAGTCCGATTAAACCCCAGTTGACCGCGCCAATCATGGCTAGCGTAAACGCAAAAATATGCAATTCTTTTTTTCCCATGAATTATTCACCTCCTACGCCCCGCGAAGTGATCCGCCAGCTGGTGGAGAACGAAGTGGGGCTTTCGTCCATATTTCAAAGAGTAATCAACCTTATTAGTATAATACACTTTTTACTCATTGTCTAAACTTCTCCATAAATATCGTGCGGCGTAACTGCGGTATGGCTTCCATCCCGCGGATAATGCCAGAATAGCTTTCTCATCGTTTCTCTCAATCTTGTACAATACAGATATTGCTTTTCGAAGTCCTGCGTCTCCCAGCGAAAATATATCCGGCCGGCGAAAGGTGAACATCAAAAGCATCTCCGCGGTCCACGGGCCTATTCCTTTTAATGCTGTTAATTCAGCCAATGCTTCTTCATCGGATAATGTTTCTATTCTCGCTAAATCAAATGTCTTATCTATGACAGCTTTACTTAATCCCTTAATATACGCAATTTTCGCGTATGAGATACCGGCTTTATGGCGAAACATCTCATCGTCAATCAAAAGTATTTCTTCGGGAGAAAGCGGATCTGTTTGCCGCAGTAAGGATTTGAACCTTCCTTCAATCGTGTCGGCCGCTTTTCCGGATAATTGCTGGCCGATAATTTCATGCACTATGCTTGAAAAAGTATCCTTTACCTCCCAATCCTCATCCAGCTCGCCGAAACGGGAAATCAATTCCCTCATGACCGAATCTTTAGAAAGATGCACGAAAGCCTTTCTCATACGTGTTAATCCGAGTTCATCTCATGTATAAATACTTTTTCTGTTGCGGAATAGAAAAAGAATTCACCTACGGGAATGAGAATATTGACCGTAGTAACTGAACCAGGATTGGCATTACAATGCCTGTCGGTATGCTCTTGACGCTGACAATCATCAAGCCGCCCGCCGATTACTGGGGCATCATTATATGCCGAACATAGGCCCATCTTGTAATAAGGACATTTCTCTTTGAACCACATAATCAGCTATTTTTCTTATGATACGGCGCGTTAATGAGCCCGCACTTCTTATATTTATACGGCTTTCCGGTGTTTGGATTGATCGCGCCGCACGGACAGGGATCGTTCCTGCCGACGTTTTTTGTTGCGCCTACGGAAGGTCTGCGGATCGATTGACCAGAGGGCTGTTGTTGACCTGACGGCAAGCTGCCTTCCGACGAAGAGCGGTATACCGCCTGCCGCGCGGCTTGCTGGATCGGCGATTCCTGGGGTACCGGCTCCTGCTTCCGCACCTGGACGCGGATAAACTTTTCGCCGATTTCCCGGTCGATATTCTGTACGAGCAGTTCAAACATAGTAAATGCCTCGTTTTTATATTCGACGAGCGGATCTTTTTGTGCGTAGCCGCGCAATCCTATACCTTGCCGCAGGTCGTCAAGTATGGTCAGATGTTCCATCCAGTAGTTATCAATGACGTTGAGTGAAACCCACCGCACAATCTGCGGAAGCAATTCGTCACCTAGCTCTATTCGGCGTTTTTCAAACTCTTCTTCCGGTATGCCGCGATTCACCATGTATGATTTTATGTCTGTGTCCGGAGACAGAACGCGTTTACGGATTGAGTAAATCAGTTCCCGGTGTTTATTGAGCACATCGTCATACTCGACCACGCGTTTTCTGCTATCAAAATGGAATCCTTCAACCTTTATCTGTGCTTGCTCGATAGCCCGTGAAATCATGCCGTGTTCTATAGGCTGGTCTTCCGGTAAGTTAAACCGCGTCATGAGTCCGGCAATTTGCGCTCCGCCGAAAATACGCATCAGTTCATCTTCGAGCGAAATGATAAACCGGCTCTTTCCCGGATCACCCTGACGTCCCGCGCGTCCACGCAGCTGGTTGTCTATCCGCCGTGATTCATGCCGTTCCGTGCCGATGACATAGAGCCCGCCGCGATCGAGAACGTCTGCATGCGCTTTTTTCCATTCCGCCAGATGTGTCTCATATTCTTTTTTATCCTGGATTAGATATTTATTCGGCAGGGGGCCGCCCAGAATGATGTCAACGCCGCGTCCCGCCATGTTCGTCGCCACCGTCACGGCGGCACGCATTCCCGCTTCGGCAATGGTCTGCGCCTCGCGTTCATGATTTTTTGCATTAAGCAGGTTGTGCTTGATCCCCCGCTTGACGAGATAGTTGCTGATGATTTCGTTCTGTTCAATGGAAGTCGTGCCGACGAGCACCGGCTGCCCTGAACGATGCGCTTCAACGATTTCATCGGCAACCGCGCGGTATTTCGCCTCCATAGTTTTATAGATAAAATCAGGGCGGTCATCTCTGACGGTCTGCCGGTGAGTCGGGATGACAATTGCGTTCAGGTTATATATTTTTTTAAATTCTTCCGCTTCCGTCGCCGCGGTTCCCGTCATGCCGGATAGCTTCTCATACATCCGGAAGTAATTCTGCAGTGATACCGTCGCCAGGGTCTTTGACTCTCTTTGGATTTGTACTCCTTCCTTTGCTTCTATCGACTGGTGGATTCCTTCGCTGAACCGGCGTCCTTTGAGCAGCCGTCCGGTAAATTCGTCAACGATAACCACTTCGCCGTTCCGTACAATGTAATGCTTGTCTTTTTTAAACAGCGTTGTCGCTTTCAGCGCTGACTCAATATGGTGGAGTGTCACAAAATCTTCCTGGTAGATGTTCGGTTTGTTCAACAGTTTTTCAACGTATAAAACACCGGGTTCCGTCAAATGTACCGTTCGCATTTTTTCGTCTATCTCATAATGAGCGGTCGGTTTTAACTGGCTGACCAGTTTGGCGTATTCATAATATTTTTCGGTCGGCTCCGTGTCTGGGGCGGAAATGATGTGCGGCGTACGCGCTTCGTCGATCAATACGGAGTCAACTTCGTCAACAATAGCAAAATGCAGGTCTTGCTGGTTCATCTGGGATATATCCGATACCATATTGTCACGAAGATAATCAAACCCAAACTCGCTGTTTATGCCGTAGGTAATATCAGCCTGATACGCTTCTTTGCGCGTGATCGGCCGGAGAAATTTTAACCGCCAGTCAGTAGCTGTCGGATCTTCATAGTTTGGATCGTAAATAAAGGATTCATCATGAATGATGGCGACGACGCTGACGCCGAGCAGGGTGCATATAGGCCCCATCCAGCCGGCGCCGACGCGCGCGAGATAATCATTCACCGTCACCAGATGGACCCCTTTTCCGGTCAGTGAATTTAAGTACAGCGGTAGTGCAGCGGATAATGTTTTTCCCTCGCCGGTTTTCTGTTCGGCAACATCCCCCTGATGGAGTACTATCGCTGCCATAAGCTGCACGTCATACGGCCGCTCGCCTATGCTTCTGCGCGCCGCTTCACGTACTAAAGCATACGCTTCAGGCAATAAGTCATCGAGCGATTTACCGTCGGCAATGAGCTTTTTGAACTCTTCGGTTTTTGTTGAAAATTCCCCGTCCTTCAGCTTTTGCATCGCCGGTTCGAGCGAGTTGATGTGCTCAACGATCGGTACGAGTTTTTTCAACTCCCGCTCATTGGTATCGAATAATTTTGAAACAAATCCTAACATAGGTGATATTGTAACATGATAGCGATCCGAATGATCCTAATTCCATCCGAATACTCCGAATCTTTCTGTGGAAGCATGTTCGGTTCATTCGGATACCTGTCGGTGAAGCAGGTATGCCCTTCCTCTTTCAAAATACAACTGGTATGCCGAACGGAGCTTTGATTTTGTTCATAGGATATACCGTCAGAATATCCTGGTTCTCCTATTTGAAATCTTCAAAGGTATACAATAGTTATTGCAAAATCAAAGGAGAGTGGTATATTCGGAGATTAGGATCGCGCGATATATACCTGATTCACGAGCGGCTTCACGACATCTACCTTCGCGAAAACAGTGTAGAGTAATTTCTCAAACTGCTTTAAATCTTTCTCTCGACCCTTCCCGCGGAGATGATTGATCATCACCACTCCGTCTTTTGACAATAACCCTTTCACCTTCTGGAAAAACGCTTGCGTCCTAAGCTTTTTCGGTACCTCCCCGCCTCTGTACAAATCAATAAGAATCAAATCGTACCGCGTACTCCAATGGTACGTACTATTGGACCGGATTCGTTGACCTTGCTCTTTTTTAATATGATTATCTATAAAGGTAAATGCATCTGCCGTAACGATAGTAACATTTTTGTGGCTTTCCAATGCAAAAAATTTCTTGCCGGTATCAATAATAACCGGATCTATTTCGACACCAACAATCTTTGCCTTGGGATAATAACGGTTAATTATCGGAAGAACCGATCCGGCGCCAAGACCGAGAATTAATATATTGTTGATTGTTGATTGTCTTCCCTTCGAAGCCGCGCCAGACGCGGCGAAGGAGGGTTGATTGTTGATTGTTGAAATCGCAGCTTTCCATAACTTCTGAACTAGCCACCCGCTCTGCTGCAGTCCGCCGACCACCAGCTCCCGCTTGCCGAGAAATTCGACGACTTCGATGGCGCCGTTGAAACGTGAAGAAGTCCGGTAGATAGTTTGCGGGGAGAAAAAAGATAGAAAATTCATTGATGGATTTCAGTGCTATTATTCTGCTAGTGCTTCCTGTTTACTTTGATATGTTCCCACATCAGGATAATCGATAATACCCATCTCCAGCGGCTTATATTCAGGCCATTCTTCACCGAGACCGGCATAGTCTGTAAAGCTTTGAGGTATACCCCATTCCGCATCCTGATTTGCTGTTCCTTCCAATTCCAACATTTCTCACCTCCTTTCAATAGTCATAGTCATGAAAACGAACCAATAACTATTCCCATCGCGATAAGCGAAATGAGCTGGTAGCCGGTATTGATCATGACAAGTTTCATCTCCCTGCCCTGAAAGATAAAGTCGGTCATCTGTATAGGCATGACAAATCCCAGCCACATCCAGAAAGCAGAGGTGATGCCGGTCATAACCGGATCATAGTCAAATACCGCCCTGCTCATCGCCATAACGTGAAAAAGTACATACGCCGTGACTAACGAGAGCGCAAAGGAAAGCCCGTAAAGCTTTCCCATCTCTTTCTGCTTTTGGTTGATATCTTTTTCATTGATTCCCGAAAGCTTCATCCACTGCTTTGCAAACATAGCAGGCGAATACCAGAGGAACCCTACAGCCATGCTTGCGACTCCCGCTATAAGAACTGCCAGATAATTTACGGTAATATCCATTTAACTCACCTCCCGCCAAAGATGAAATCAATCGAATATGGAACTATTATCATCGAAATAATTTCTTAAATGGATAAGCCTGCTAGTCATTGACTGAATGGCTGGGCCCACGGTCTCTAAGGTGATAATGTCATGGTCAACACCGCTCCACAAACACGCCCGCTCTATACAGAGAGCCTGATAATCTTCAAATAACTTTTCCGGATCCGGTTGTTTTATGGCAAAAGGCTTGCTTGATTCTTTTGTAAGTGTTTCCATAGCAGTAATATTATTTCGCTTTGTTCATAACGTCTTTTCCCATATACTTCCGCAGTGCCTCCGGTACCGTTACGCTCCCGTCCTTCTTCTGGTAATTTTCCAGAATTGCGATTATTCCCCGTGATGTCGCAACAAGCGTACCGTTGAGCGTATGGGCGAAGTGAGTGCCAGTTTTGTCTTTATATTTAATATTAAGCCGTCGAGCCTGGTAATCGGTCGTATTTGATGTTGAGGTTATTTCTCCCCAATCATTTCTTCCCGGCATCCATGCTTCAAGATCGTATTTTTTTACTGCCTGCGCGCCGAGATCTCCTGAACACATTTCAAGAACGCGGTACGGAATCCCGAGGCTCTGCCAGAATTCCTCTTCAGTTTTAAGAAGCTCCTGGTGCGCCGCTTGTGATTGATCTGCCGCGGTATACATGAACATTTCTACCTTGGTAAACTGGTGCACGCGGTATAAACCCTTGGAATATTTACCGTATGCGCCCGCCTCCTGCCGGAAACAGTGGGAGTATCCCGCGTATTTGATCGGCAGCTCTGACGCATCAAGCAGTTCGTCAGCATGAAATCCTGCAATGGTCACTTCTGCCGTCGCGATAAGCCCTAAATCGGTATCCTGGAGCATATAGGTCTGCGCTTCCGGCCCTTTCGGCAGATAGCCGGTCCCTAAATAATACCGCTCACGCGCGACATCCGGTGTCAGAACAGGATGAAAGCCTCTCTGCAGAAGAAAATCAATGCCGTACCGGATGAGTGAAAGTTCCAGTAACACCGCGTCGTTCGTCAAATAATAGTACCCGCTTTCCGCGACTTTCGCACCGCGGATAAAATCGATCAAACCAAGCTGTTCTGCTATTTCCGTATGGCCTTTCGCCTGAAAATCAAACGATGGTTTTTCTCCCCATCTGCGGATTTCTTTGTTGCCGGATTCGTCTTTTCCGGCGGGAACATCCGGTGCCGGAGGGTTGGGAATGCGGAGTAATAACTCGTTGAAACTTTCCTCTGCGCGCTTTAACTGCGGTTCAACATCATCAAGTTTCTTCTTTATTTCACGGACTTGCTCCACGAGCTTTTGATTTTCTTTGTTCTTACGTTCTTCAGTTCTTATGTTCTTTAGTTTTGCGGTAATTTTATTCCGTTCACCACGAAGTTTTTCTACCTTTTGTAATAACTCAAGTCGCTCGCGATCAAATCGCAATACTTCGTCAACCGTATCGGGATTTATTCCTTTTGCCCGGGTGGATTTTCTATAGAAAGCAGGATCTTTACGGAGAAGGTTTATATCTATCATGAGGGAACAATTTCTAATTTCTAATTACGAATAGCAGTATATCACTTTCGTCTATA
This sequence comes from Patescibacteria group bacterium, assembly GCA_035287165.1. Lineage (GTDB taxonomy): Bacteria > Patescibacteriota > Microgenomatia > 2-01-FULL-40-14 > DATEBW01. The sequence continues at coordinate 9,001 of DATEBW010000022.1, forward strand.
ATTTATCGCGAAGTGAATAGAATAAGAGTTTTATCCCGCTTTTTTCAATAAGCGATTCGTTTCCCATAAGTCCCATTTTCATTTCCGAAAAATCGATCATATCATGCGCCATTTGATTTATTTCTTGAGGTGTAATTGTCCTTGCAAGAGCAATTACGTCATTCGGAAGCAAAATGTCTTCATCCTCAATTACGTTGCCCCAGAGCCGGTACGCAATTTCACGGGGGTCGGAAAAGTACATAAGTGTCTGTGCATCTAGGTACTTTTTTGTTCTATCTACCCGATCTTGAGAAAAACCGTTGTTTTTAATAGTTGTTAAAATTTTTATTATTTCATGGACTGCTTTAGGCAAAAGTTCGGATTCAACAGAACCGGACACAAACCATGCCCCGGCATATGGATAAGTAACAAAACGCGAACCAACGGAATAAACATATCCTAACTGTTCACGGATAATCATATTAAGATCGGACAGTATTCCTCCACCAATCATATGATTTATCATATTGAGAGTAAGTATGTGCTTCACGGTTCTTTCCTTATATCCTTTAACAGGGAATGCAATATCGAAAAGAATTTGTTTTCGAGGCTGATCGTGTACTAAAAAGGATTCAATAATTTTTTCGCGAGGATAAAGAGGATGTTTGAGTCGCCTCTTTCCGCTCTTCCACATACTCAAATACTCAAGTAAGTATTTTTTTGTCTCTCTCTGGTCAGCATTACCGGCAATCGCTATTACAATATTTTGGGGTTGAATGTATGACTTATAAGCATCTTCAATTTTCTCTTGTGTCACTGATTGTATTGACTCTTCTGTGCCAACAGCTTCTTGTGTATATGGATAGTCTTTTCCAAACAGCATTGTATACAGTTTTCTCTCATACTGATATTCCGGATTCTCTTCTTTTCCCCGAAGCTCAGAAAGAATTATTCGTTTACTCCTTTCAATATTTTCTTCTACAAAAAGGGGTCTTGTCCAAACGTCTGCAATAAACTTAATTACTTCTTTAAGGTAAATATCGGGTGCGAAAAACCAGAAGCGTGTATCAAGAGATCCAACTGCTGCATTGTACGATAATGCTAATTCTTGTGTTTTAAGGAGCATATGGTGAATAGTTGGATACGACTGACTTACGGTAAAAAGCTGATGTTCCAAAAAGTGCAATGTCCCTCGGTTTGTAGCAATTTCAAGTGAGCCGCCAGCCAACAGCCCCGCGTAAATAGCTATAGTACGTACTCCCTTCACTGGATAGATAATCACTCGAAGCTTGTTGGGAAGTTCAAAGAAAGAATAAGAAAGTTTGTTCATGAAGCTCAAATGGGATTCGGAACATCAATGAATTCGATGGCTAACCGTCCGGCGAATTGTTCTTCAATTTTCTTCCCTAATGCCTTCACCCCGAAGACTTCCGTCGCATAATGCCCGCAGACGAAATAATTCATACCGTTTTCTTTCATTTTATGCGGAACTGACTCCGACGTTTCTCCGGAAATAAAGAGTTCTACGCCTTTCTCCCGTATTTCTTCAAATTCCGCCTGATACGGCTTCCCGGCACCTGATACCACACCGATAGTCCTAACATTTTCCGATCCGTAATCAAAAGCCAGAATTTCCCGTTTGAATATCTCGCGACATCGCGCACGTAATGCGTCAAGGTTCGTTGGCTTATTAAAATGGCCTACATATCCCCACTCATCAAACAACGATTCTCCTAATCTCGCGCCCATCAATTTGATAATTTGCGCGTTATTTCCGATAACCGGATGTGTATCAAGCACATAATGCAAACTCATAATCGTTATATCGTTCTGAAAAATTAACCGAAGCCGTTTCTGTGCCGAGAGCGAATAACGAGAATTAACAGTTCGCACATCGAACCCATGGTGGAAAATACAAAAATTCGATCCTTTTTTAACTGCTTTTTGTAAGATTTCCTCGTTGAGGGACACACCGAACGTTACCACTTTAACATTTTCTCCGCCCAGAATCTGCACGCCGTTTGCCATCTCATCTTTTTGCGCAGCTTTCGCTAATAATTCGGAGCCGATTATTTTATTGATAAAGGCTATTAATTCGTCACGGGTAACCATATCATTTGTAGAGACAGGTTTCAAACCTGTCTCTACGTGAGATCTGCCATTGTAATCCTTGACGTTTATTTTCTCTATAAATTCTACACATAATGGGAAAACATGAATACTTGATAATTTTCAGCACCACGAATTTTTGTCGAAGAAAAATCTATGATACGTTTATTCTTTTTCTTCAGTGCAGGATGTCCAATCTGAATAATGTTTCTTCTCATAGAGGTACTACA
>DATEBW010000023.1:0-21181 GCA_035287165.1 Patescibacteria group bacterium
ACGGCGGGTGGTCGAAGAAATTTCCCATCATAAAAGCGAACCGGCATGGATGCGGGAATACCGCCTGCGCGCCTATAATTTTTTTACGGAACGGCCGATGCCGATGTGGGGCGGGGATTTATCGCATATAAACTTTAACGATATTTATTACTATATCAAGCCGACAAATCAGAAAGCGCCGACTTGGGAAGAATTACCGGCAGAGATAAAGCGGACCTATGACCGGATCGGCATTCCCGAAGCGGAGAAAAAAATGTTGATCGGAGGAGTCAGCGCACAGTACGAGAGTGAAGTCGTCTATAAAAGTATTGTCAGTTCGCTCTCCAAAAAAGGCGTCGTATTTCTCGATATGGATTCCGGTTTGCGGGAATATCCGGAGATCGTCAAACAATATTTCGGCACGATTATCCCTGCAAACGACAATAAATTTGCCGCCCTGAATTCTGCCGTCTGGAGCGGCGGATCATTTATTTATGTCCCCAAGGGAGTACAGGTTGAACTGCCGTTACAGGCGTATTTCCGTATTAATGCGGCAAACATGGGGCAGTTTGAGCGGACGCTGATCATTGCCGATGAGGGCAGTTACGTGCACTATGTCGAAGGTTGCACTGCGCCGATTTATACCACCGACTCGCTGCATTCTGCCGTCGTTGAAATAATCGTCAAAAAAGGCGCCCGCGTCCGTTATACGACGATCCAGAATTGGAGCACAAACGTCTATAATCTCGTGACTAAACGCATGCGGATTGAAGAGGAAGGCATCGGCGAGTGGATAGACGGGAATTTAGGTTCTAAATTAACGATGAAGTACCCGAGTTGTTATTTAGTCGGGCGGAAGGCGCATGGAGAAGTATTGTCGATTGCGTATGCCGGAAACGGCCAGCATCAGGATGCCGGCGGTAAAGCTATCCATATCGCCCCGGAGACGACGAGCATGATTACTTCCAAATCAATCAGTAAAGGAACCGGCAGAACATCATATCGCGGTATGCTCCATGTTCTCCCGAGTGCAAAAAATGCAAAGGCAAAAGTCGTTTGTGACGCATTGTTGCTAGATCCCGATGCCCGATCGGATACCTATCCCACCATGCGTGTACAGACACAACGCTCGAGGGTGGAACACGAGGCGACCGTTTCGAAAATCGGTGACGCGCAGCGGTTTTACCTCATGACACGCGGCATGAATGAAAAAGAGGCTGATGCCATGATCGTCGGCGGATTCATCGAGCCGATCGTCAAAGAATTGCCGCTCGAGTACGCGGTGGAGATGAACCGATTAATTGAATTGCAGATGGAAGGAAGCGTTGGCTAAAGAGTTTTAAGGTTTGAAAGATTGAAAGAAGAAAAATGTAGCTGTGACCCTTGTGGTCGCCCGAGAGAGCGGCATATTCTTAAGCAGGGACAAGCCCTGCAACTACCAATGAAAAAAAAATTCATTCTTAAGAAAAACGAAAAAAAGACAATTGTCATTAATACATCCGGCGAATATATCATAGAGTTAAACGGAGAAAACGCAGAAGCAATAGTTGTCGGCGGCCTGATCGGGCGGGGCGACGAGCGAATCGTGATACGTACGATCCAGCATCATAAATCGCCGAATACGGTGAGCGATTTATTATTAAAAAGCGTTCTGTACGACCAGAGCGTATTTGACTATGACGGCCTGATTCGCATTGATAAAAAAGCGCAGCAGTCAAACGCATACCAACGCAACGAGAATTTATTATTGTCTGACGGCGCGCAGGCATTTTCAAAGCCGGAACTGGAGATTGAAGCAAATGACGTCCGATGTACCCACGGCGCGACGATCGGCATGATAGATGAGGAGCAAGTATTTTATCTGATGACGAGAGGATTGGAAAGAAAAGATGCGGAGCAATTTATAGTCGACGGTTTTTTGCAGGGGGCATTTGATCGAATGAAATAGACTGAATTGCATCGAGGTGTATGATAAGTCCATGAACCGCAACGATTTTCCCCTGCTACGAAGTGATTCGCCTATTGTTTATCTCGATTCGGCAGCCACGTCATTAAAACCTCAACCGGTGATCGATGCGGTTGTTGATTACTATCAAAATTATCCCGTAAATGTCGCGCGCGGCCTGTATTCCCTCGGCATTAAAGCGACGGAAAAGTTTGAAACCGCACGGGAGAAAATCGCAAAGTTTATTAATGCTCCCCACACTGAAGAGATTATCTTTGTCCGCGGGACGACCGAAGCCATAAATTTGGTCGCGTATTCGTGGGGGCGGCTGAACATAACTGAAGGCGATGAGATCGTCACGACGGTGATGGATCATCATAGTAACTTTATACCGTGGCAACAATTAGCGTTGGAGAATGGCGCGACGCTTAAGATGATAGATATTTCCGATAACGGTGATTTGGATATATTTGACGATAAAATCCTAAATTCTAAATCACAAGTTCCAAATAAATTTAAAATTCAAATTTCTAAACTCAAAACAATTATCACAAAGAAAACTAAACTCGTGGCTATTCCTCACGTCTCTAACGTACTGGGAACGATAAATCCCGTTAAAGAAATTATTTCTGAAGTGAAGCGAATTAATCCACATTGTCTCGTTCTCATCGACGGTGCGCAGGGAGCACCTCATATGCCGGTAGATGTGCAGGAAATAGGGTGCGATTTCTACGCGTTTTCCGGGCATAAAATGCTGGGCCCGACCGGAATAGGCGTATTGTGGGGGCGTAAGGAACTGCTGGAGGAAATGGCGCCGTTTCAGTTCGGCGGCAGCATGATCAGAAAAGTCGCGATCGAACAGACGACATTTGCCGATCTTCCGGCAAAATTCGAAGGAGGTACCCCGCATATCGCCGGAGTGTTAGGACTGGGAGCTGCGGTTGAATATTTGGAGAAAATCGGTATGGTAGAAATCCGGAAACATGAGAGAGAAATGACGGAATATGCACTCGCCCGGTTAAAAGAATTTAATAATATTCAAATATACGGCCCGGAGGATGCAAAATATCGTGCCGGAGTTTTAACGTTCAACCTGCATAACGAGAAGGGCCGACTTATCCATCCGCACGATGTCGGGGAAGTGTTAGCGCGGGAAAATATATGCGTCCGCGTCGGCCATCATTGCGCCATGCCGCTCCATACCCGGCTCGGCACGCCGGCGTCAGTGAGAGCTTCGTTGTATATTTATAATGAAAAAAAAGACGTAGACCGGCTCATTGAAGGGCTTCGGAAAGTTCGGGAAGTATTCAGCTAGCCCTACGAATTACGTATCATTACGAATATACGAATATACGAATATTTTTTGACCTGTAACATTTGTATATTCGTACCTATTCGTAATTAGTAGGGAATTTCTATGGATGATTTATACCGCGAACTCATTCTCGACCACTATAAAGACCCGCGTAACTTCGGCTCACTGGATTCTCCCGACGCTTCGCATGAGGAAGATAACCCCCTCTGCGGAGACCGGATTCGAATGGAAATCAAACTTTCTAACGACAAATTATCTGCTGTTCGATTTTCCGGGGAAGGATGCGCCATATCTATGGCGAGCGCATCATTACTTACTGAAGCTGTTGACGGGAAGAAAATTAAGGACTTGCAACGCCTGGACAAAGATGATATCGTTTCTCTATTGGGAAATCCTATTCTCACGCCGACAAGGCTGAAGTGTGCGTTACTACCATTAGAAGTTCTGCAGAGAGCTATTCAAAGAACTACGAACGGGTAGCAAATAGATTTGTAACGAAAAACTATGCAGAGACATGCGACGAGTAAAGAATCTTTGGAGTTAATAAGAGGAATGAGGTATATTCTTAATCTGAACGTATCCCGACTCACGAACGATCAGGCAAAATTTCTCAAACAAAAGGGAATTTCTGTAAAAGATTTAACCATATTACAGTCGTACAGGGACCACGCAACATCAATTTTGTCGTAAAACGCAGATATACCACTCTGTCCTGTCAGGACTCCGTTTGGTATACAATGATTATTCTGAAACTAAAAGCGAAGGGGTATACATAATGGACGATCAACAGCAAGATCAAGCAAAACCAAACGGCGGTCCGAGCGGACCGAAAACAGTTACCACGTCGGACGGGAAGAACATCACCGTCATTGTAGACCGTGATCTGTGTATCGGCGCGGCAACGTGTGTCGCGGTGGCGCCCAAAATGTTTGCGCTCGATGGGGAAGCAAAAGCTATCATCCTTGATCCCTCGGGGGAAGAATCCTTCCAAATGGTTCTGGACGCGGCAAAATCATGCCCCGTTGCGGCAATTAGCGTGCTCGATGAACAGGGAAATAAACTTTTTCCGAATTGATGTGACTTGGTAAATGGGTGAGCAAGTGAGTAGGTAAATATTCAACCACTATTTATTATCCGGTCAGCTTAACTCCAGGTTACGTATTGATCCAGTCACCGATATGCATTTACCCGTTTACCTAACAACGTTATGCGTAAAAGCTATACTTTTAAAATCGGCGGCCCGGCGGGCTTCGGCATAATGACAACCGGTGCTATGTTTTCCCGTACGGCTACCCGGTCAGGTTTTCACATTTTTGACTACGTCGAATATCCTTCGCTTATCCGTGGCGGGCATAATGTCATGGAGACGCATTTTGCAAAAGAGAAAGTATTTTCACAGGAACGAGGAGTCGACCTATTAATACCATTGAATCGGGAATCTGCCCTGCTGCATATAGATGAGATGAAAGACGGCAGCGCCGTGGTTTACGACGCAGACCAGTTCGAATTAAAGCCGGAAGACTTTGCGGGCAAACATGTCCTCCTTTGTCCGGTTCCCTTTAAAAAAATCACCGAAGAGCTGGGAGTGCTCAAGCTCATGGAAAATAACGTTGCGCTCGGTGCGGCCGTCGGAATGTTCGGCCTTCCCAAAGAAGCACTCTTTTCCGTCATAGAGGACACATTTAACTCAAAAGGTGAAAAGATCGTCAACGAAAACAAACAAGTGGCAGAACGCGGATATACGTATGTACAGGAAAAACAGTACAAACTGGGTACTCTGCAGGATGCGCCGTTGCCGGTCTCGGAATCGGTCAGCAAAAACTACGCCGTTCCGTCGGGAAATGAGATTATCGGCATGGGTGCGCTTGCCGCCGGATGCCAGTTTTACACGGCATATCCGATGACCCCGTCATCTTCACTCCTGCATTACATGGCATCACACGCGAAAAAGGCAGGCATGGTAGTGCGTCATGCGGAGGATGAAATAGGCGTTATTAATGAAGCGATCGGCGCGTCATTTGCCGGTGTTCGGGCGATGCTCGGCACGAGCGGCGGCGGGTTTGCGCTTATGAACGAAGCGGTATCTTTTGCCGGCGTGTCCGAGACGGGGCTCGTGATCTATATGGGACAGCGGCCGGGACCGGCAACCGGATTGCCCACGTGGACCGAACAGGGCGATTTACAGTTTGTGATCCATGCAGGCCACGGAGAATTTCCCAAGATCGTCCTTGCGCCTGGGGATGTCGAAGAAGCCTATCTTCTCACAATAAAAGCATTCAACCTTGCCGATACGTACCAGACCCCGGTCATCATCCTTTCCGATACCTATCTCGCCGAATCCCACGAGAGTATTGAGGTAGAAAAGTTGAGAAATATAGAGATTAAGAGAGACCGCGGTAAAATAGCACCGGGGGATGAACACGGGGAAGAAATTAAGCCATTCCAACGGTACGAAATTACCGAAGACGGCATATCTCCCCGTATTTTTCCCGGGACCAAGGGATATTATTATCAGGCGAATTCATACGAGCATATACCGGATGGCCATACGACTGAAGACGCAGAAGAGCGCATCAAGCAGGTAGACAAGAGGAACCGAAAGTGGTCGACCTATTTGGCGCGTGATTTCAAAGGTCCGAAACGATACGGGCCGGAAGAGGCGGACGTAACCCTTGTTTGCTGGGGAAGCATGAAAGCGCCGGCGCTCGACGCACTGACGTACCGGGATTTTTCCGTTGAGGGAAAATCCGTTAACGTTCTCCACTTTACGCATGTCTGGCCACTGGATCAGGATAAAGTAGCGGAAGAATTAAAAAAAAGCAAAAGACTGGCGATCATTGAAAACAACTCATGGAGCCAGTTCGGCCAGTTGCTCCGCCAGGAAACGGGAATCCATATTACCGAACGATTGTTAAAATACAGCGGAAGGCCCATATATCCGGAGGAAGTAACGTCGTTTATCCAGTCGCTATAATTTCTAATTGACCTAATTGACCTAATTTCTAAGGAAATTCCAAAGGCAAATGACCAAATCCAAAACACTAACACTATTAAATTCATATGAGGAAGTATCAAAAGCCATTAAAAATTTCGGGTTTTCTTGTAATGAGGAAATTGGAGCCTGTGATTTCTTTAGGTTAATTAGAGTAATGAGAAATTAGAAATTATCATTATGGCTAATCCAAACGAATATTCCGGCTATTTTCCCACCTGGTGTCCCGGGTGCGGCAATTTCGGCATCTGGGGATCGCTCAAAGACGCGTTTTCAAAACTCGGCTGGCAGCCGGACCAGTTTGCTATTGTCTACGGCGTCGGCTGTTCGGGCAACATGAATGATTTCGTCAAAGCGTACGGCCTGCATTCGCTGCACGGCCGCGCAATACCCAACGCCATCGGCTTAAAGCTCGCCAATCATACATTGCCCGTGGTGGTCATCGGCGGTGACGGCGACCTCACCGGCGAGGGAGGCAATCATCTCATGCACGGCTGCCGGGGAAACTATGACATGACGGTGTTTATTCATAACAACCAAGTGTACGGGCTGACCACCGGGCAAGTTTCTCCGACATCCAGCAAAGGGCACAAATCAAAATCAACGCCTGAAGGAATCATCGAAGAACCCGTGAATCCCCTCGCTCTCGCGCTTACCCAAGGCGCGACGTTTGTCGGACAGGCATTTGCCGGGGACATTCCGCATCTGACGGACATGATGATGCAGGCGATCAACCACAAGGGTTTTTCGGTCGTCAGCATTTACCAGCCATGCGTGACGTTTAATAAAATTAACACCTATATGTGGTTCAGAGAACGGATCTACAAACTTGACGAATCGCATAACAAGACCGACAGAGTAGCGGCATATGCAAAAACCATTGAACAGGATAAAATACCGCTCGGGGTGCTGTATCAAGTGGAAAAACCCACCTATGAAGAGCAATTAGCGCAGTTGGCAGAGGGTTCGCTCGTACAGAGACAGTATTCTGTTGATATAAATAATCTGATCGAAGAATTCGTTTAATGCTACTAATTACTAATAGTTACGAATATACGAATACAACAATTTCAGATTCACAATTTCTTCTCTCCGCAATCATACGGTTTAGACTTAGGACTGCAATCGTAAATCTACAATCTACAATCAACAATCTGCAATTTTAGAATTAGTATATTTGTAAGAATTCGTAATTAGTATCACCTTGACATTTAGCAATCCTTATGATAAAGTGCTAATTATTCTCTATGAAAACGATTTTGTCACTCACGAGAGACAAAAAATATCCCATTATTCCCATACGCAACGGCGTCGTTTTTCCGGATACTGAAAGCGTGCTGGTATTCGGCAGACAACGTTCGATCGCGGCTATAGAAAACGCCTTTAAAAGCAATTCCGAAGCGGTTGTCGTCATGCAGAAAGACCCTAATATAAACGAGCCGACTCCTGAAGATCTTTATCAACTCGGTACCCTCATCAAAATAGAAAAAGTCATTAAAAATACTGTCGGTACAAATAAATCAGAGCTGAACGCGCTTATTCACGGCATTGATCGGGTGCGTATCTTATCCTTTGAATCCTTTGAGCCGTTTATGCTCGGCGTCATAGCGAATGTTGCCATTACTGCCGAAGATGACGACGAATCGCGCGCGCTCGTCAACCACGCAACAAGCTTACTCAAGCGGGCTGTAAGCGTCGGCAAAGGCATGGACTTTGTTTCATTTATGAAAATAACCGGCGGACTCAAGCCGACCGAATTGGCGAATCAAGTCTCATCCATTATAGAGGCCGAACCCGAAGAACGCCAGAAACTGCTCGAACAAACGGATATCAAAGAACAATTGAAGCTGGTCGTACACCATCTAGCTGCAGAACTGCGCGTATTGGAGATTGAGAAAAATATAGAGTCAAAAACACAAGCAAAATTCGACAAGCATTTCCGAAAGACTGTTTTGGAAGAGCGGTTAAAAACGATTGAAAAAGAATTGGGCAAAAGCGGCGAAGGAAGAGAAATGAAAGAGCTCACGGCAAAAATCAAAAAGGCAAATATGCCGTTGTATGCAGAGAAAAAAGCGAGGGAAGAACTCAAACGTCTTGCACAGATGTCCCAGTATAATCCCGAAGCATCGTATCTGCGCAGCTATCTTGATTGGCTTGTCTCTATGCCGTGGTCAGCTTCAAGTCCTAACAACGTGGATATGAAAATGGCAGAAAAGGTATTGGAACAAGACCATTATGGATTGAAAAAGATAAAGGAGCGAATCATAGAATATCTGGCCGTCATGAAATTAAAATCGGAGCTTGAAAAGAAACGCGCAAAAAAAGGTGAACATGAAAGCCAACCATTCCATACCAATAACGGCGAATCACCGGAATCGGACATATTGCATACATACGGCAATCATTTAAACGAGACGGATGATAAATCCACACCAGAATATGATCAGCCGAGTCCTAAAAAATCGGTATCTCCCACTATACTTTGTCTCGTCGGCCCGCCGGGTGTCGGAAAAACCTCAATCGGCCGCTCCATCGCCCGTTCCCTGGGGAGAAAATTTGTCAAGATAAGTCTCGGTGGCGTTCGGGATGAAGCGGAAATTCGCGGCCACCGCCGCACCTATGTCGGCGCGCTGCCGGGGCGGATCATTCAGGCGATTAAAACGGCAGGAACGAATAATCCGGTGTTCATGCTGGACGAAATTGACAAGTTGGGTACAGACTTTCGGGGAGATCCGTCCGCCTCCCTTTTGGAAGCACTCGATCCCGAGCAGAACTATGCATTTGAAGATCATTATCTGGAGGTTCCGTTTGATTTATCCGGCGTTTTTTTCATCGCGACCTGCAATTTGTTGGATACGATTCCTCCGGCGCTCCGCGACCGCCTTGAAGTCATTCGCTTTCCGGGATATACGGAAGAGGAAAAATTCAATATTGCGAAACGGTATCTGGTCAATAAGCAGCGCGAGCTGCACGGGCTCGAAGACGTTTCATTAAAGTTCACCGAGAATGCACTGCATTATATTATTGCCCGGTATACGCGTGAGGCAGGTGTCAGAAATCTGGAGCGGGAGATAGCATCAGTCATGCGGAAAATTGCACGGCTCATCGCCGAGGGAAAGAAACAATCGGGCACTATCGGCATCAGTGATATCGCAAAATACCTCGGTCCCGCAAGGTTTACTTCTATGCTTGCGGAGAAAAAAGACGATATAGGCATGGTTACCGGTTTAGCCTGGACACAGGCAGGCGGCGAGATCATGTTTATAGAAGTTGCTCTGATGCCGGGCAAAGGTAATTTGCTCTTGACTGGACAGTTAGGAGACGTTATGAAAGAATCCTGTCAGGCGGCGATGAGCTTTGTCCGCAGTAAGTGGAAACAACAGGGATTAAAGCGCAATTTCTACGAGTCCATGGATGTGCATGTGCATGTGCCGGAAGGAGCAGTCCCGAAAGACGGACCATCAGCGGGCATCGCCATTACAACGGCGCTGGTTTCAGCACTGACTAAAATACCGGCAAAGCGGTTCATCGCCATGACCGGTGAGGTGACGCTTCGCGGCCGCGTACTGGAAATAGGCGGGATAAAAGAAAAAGTTATTGCTGCGCACCGCGCAGGAATCAAGCAAATCATTATGCCCATGGATAATAAAAAAGACCTTGAAGAAATTCCCGACAAAGTGAAACGCGACCTTACATTTCATTTTGTCCGCGATGTCAGCGAGGTATTAAAACTGGCGTTGGTTCATCAGACTGCCGCGAACCATGCAGTATCCAAAAGGTCGAATAAGAAAAATGGTCATCCGAAACACGAGCCGGTGACCATTCCTGCATCGGCCATAGCGGGATAAAGAATTGTCTAATTAACGGTTGATTATCAATTACTGGCTGTTACTTCGGTTATTCACTATCCACTTGGAAGTGGTACTCGTATACCATCTTTGATATTTCTGCAATTGCCCGCTTCGTTTCCGCTTCATCGGGAATTTCCGCCGTCATCACGCCCAGATAATATTCTGGTTTACCGTCACGGGCTATTATTCCTACATCGTTGACGACGCGTACTTCGTTGCCGATTTTATGGTAAACCGTAACGTCGTCAGGCAAGAGAAACGGCAGGCGATCCTCAAAGTCTGAATCGTCCATCCAGCCTAGCATCTCATCGGTCATCTCGCCGGCGATAACACCTGCGCGCATCAGATTTAACAGTTTGTTCATGTCTTTATTGGTGGTATCGTTCGTTTTTACGTTGGTGCCCGTCAGCCCCCATGCTTCGACCATTTCCTGAAGCTCGTTCTGTCCGATGACGCGGTGTGTGAGAACGTACGCTGCCGTATTGTCGCTTTTTTCCATCAATAGACGCGCAAGTTCGCGCAGAGAATACGTGAGCGGCGGTTCCTGATAGCGGATCGTTCCGGTGCCCCAATCCTGAACGTCTTGCAGCGGAATAGTCATGGTGTCAGATAAATCTATCGTTCCTGCTTTTGCCCGGGAATAGAGTGCGGCGAGAATAGGGATTTTGATCACCGATGCGGCAGTCATCATGAGTTCATCATTGATGCCGAATGATTCTTGTGTTGAAAATGATTCGAAACGGACTGAATATACGCCTTCAGTCTCATCGATTCGTTTTCTGATGGCGACAGCGAGTTCCGGCAATTTACTAGGATACGTTGGTTCTGCTTTAGCCGGTCTACTAAAGGCAGATGTTTCTTCTGTTCCTTCCGCTTTGGTGTTAAGGGTGAGCACGGTACTTTCCGGCGTTGATTGATGCCGCATGACCAGAGCCGATACCAGCAGTATAAGCATGAGTGCAAAAAATCCGAGTACTGAAGTTGACAAACGAGAATTCAACGTCTCAACCGGTCGTTGCTTATGGAGAATCTGGCGCATGCGCTATACTATAGCTCACCGGGAATCATTTGACAACTGATGTGCGTCCGCGTGAGTCGAATCATCGGAAAAACAAGCATACTACTTTGTACCGGTGAGAGGAATCGAACCTCCAAACTACTCCTTAGAAGGGAGTTGCTCTGTCCATTGAGCTACACCGGCAAATTAACTGCTCCTTCTTGTCCTCCGAAGCCTTGGTCTAGGAGGAAGAAGGGAGTTGCCCTGCTCGCATCGCTACCCGAAGCGTTAGCGGGCGAGTCTATCCATTAAGCTACGGGCGCGGAAATACTACGTATGGCTCTGCAAGAATAATCAAATGATCCGTTCCTGCGATTTGCACTAATGTTTGGACTAATGTTGTTAGTGCTTTCTCCGGTTCTTCATAGCGAACAATAAAGCTTGGTCCTTTTAAATCCGGAAAATTCTGCTTTTGATTCGAAGTCGGTAAAACACGCCAATATTGTCCTTCTGATCCTAACATATGAGTTGCAGCAAAGTCTGCTGTTGCGGCTATTTTTCTTGCCGCTTCAGCTAAAAGCGTTTGATCTTCATCCTCAGGATAAATCAACATTGCCACATCATCATATTCTCCGTTATGGGTTTCTTGATAGCTCGTATTATATACTCGTGCTTCTGTCATATATTTGTGTCTTTCGAGACCTGCATTTGACGGGAACCCCGCCTTGCCACTAGTACGACTGTAAAAGTGGGTTCGACAGGACTCGAACCTGTGGCCTCTTCGATGTAAGCGAAGCGCTCTAACCAACTGAGCTACGAACCCTATGTGACGCCAGCGGGATTCGAACCCGCGATCTCCACCTTGAGAGGGTGGCGTCCTGAACCGCTAGACGATGGCGCCTGAGGTTTTTCTGTCACTACTACATTAATTATAACATTTCAGAGAACGTTTCGATTGTGTAGTTGCCGTAATTCGCAATGAGCTTGACAAAATTCAGCCTATACGCTATTATACTACCCATACCGCAAAGAGATGGAGTTTGTTCTCCCACGCAGAGTCTGTGTGGGGTTTTTTCTGTAAGAATAAGCATATGAAGAAAAAAATATTACTTACCAAAGAGGGCTTGGAAGACCTGAAGGAAGAATACGACGTAATCAAAAATAAAAAACGCCCGTACGCAGTCAAGCGCCTCGCAACGGCAAAAAGCCTTGGCGATCTCTCTGAAAACAGCGAGTATTCTGCCGCAATTGAAGAACTGACATTTATCGACGGTCGCATCGACGAGCTGGAAGATATTCTACGGTATGTAGAAGTAGTTTCTGCGCCCAAAAAGGCGATGAGTACGGTGCAGATCGGCAGCCAGGTTACGGTGCGTGAGAATGGCAACAAAGACATGTTTCATATTGTCGGCGAATGGGAAGCAAATCCCCGCGATAAAAAGATATCTCATACTTCACCGTTGGGTATCGCGCTCATGGGCAAAAAGAAAGGCGAAAAAGTCGAAGTTGACGCTCCGATGGGGAAAGTCGCCTATCAGATTGTGGAAGTAAAGTAAGCTACTTGATAAAAAACCGCTATAACTTCTCCGAACAGATAATCTCTACGTGTTCCGTTTTCCATCGATGCAGTATGTAATACTCCGGATTCCGGGTAAAGTAATTAAGGGCATACATATTCCCGGTGGTTGCCAATCCGATATTCAGGGCAACGATCTCTCTCGAATGATGCATTAATATTTGTTTGACTTTTTCCAGCGCTGCGGGTGGATCGTTTTGTGCTAATTTCCGTTGCAGTAAGTACCAGATTTTTTCAGCGCCTATTTTTCCCGGAAAGTTTGATAAAGTGACCCCTCTAAGCATGCCGTTAAAAACAAAGGCATAATTTTCGGAAATATACGGCTGGTTAAATTCGATAACTCCCTTGTGGTGAGAAAATGAAGCGCTTCGGGCGTGAGCCACAAGCAGGGAAGTTTGCGGGAACGTTTCGAAGATTTCAGTTTCTTGCCAAACGGGCGATAGCGATTTTTTTACCTGCCACTGATTCTCTTCGTTGAGCCAGGCAACACCCCAACCGTCACCTTGCCGGTCACCGTCAGGCGCTTTACTGGTGTGAGCCATCTCGGCAAATTTTTTGAGTAACGCCGTATGTTTGATTGGCTGGTCTGATTTCACGAGTAAGAATCGGCACATATTACGAAAGTCCGCGTACTATTTTTTGCAGTGCATTGATTGCTGTGTCTATTTCTTCCTTTTGTATAATGTAAGGGGGCAAGAATCTGATAACATCTTCGCCGGACGGAATTGCCAGAATACGTGATTCCTGGAGAAGCTTCAGTACGTGATTCCTTTTCTCTTTTATGGCTAGTCCTAACAGCAATCCTTCTCCGCGGACTCCTGAAATAAATCCCGACCGCAATAGAGATAGCTGTTCTTTAAAGTACTTTCCTGTATTTCTGACGTGTTCGAGGTTTTTCTCATTAAGTAAGTCCAAGGTTACCAGTACTCCGGCACATGCTAACGGATTTCCGCCGAAAGTAGACGTATGAATGTGCTTAGGAATTAAAGCGGCAATTTCTTCGCGAACAAGCGTTGTGCCAATCGGAATACCGCCTGCCAGACCTTTTCCCAAACAGAGGATATCGGCGGAGACCTGTCCCCTCTGGCTCGCGAGGAACGAACCGGTCCTTCCCGTTCCTGTTTGAATTTCATCGAGGATCAGAAGTATTTTTCTGTCATTACAGAGTTCTCTTACTCGTTGGAGATAATCCGGATCGGGAACGTAGACTCCTCCTTCTCCCTGGATTGGTTCAACGATAAATCCTGCGGTGCGGCTATCGATAGCTTTTTCTAATGCAAGCGGATCATTGAAGGGAATCCTGATAAAGTCCCACAAGAGCGGCTCAAATGGTTTCTTGTATTTTTCTCCGGATGTCGCGGATAAAGCGCCGAGTGTTTTTCCGTGATATCCTCGCTCACAGACGATAAACTTTCGCTTTCCGGTTGCCAGGACGGCAAATTTTAAGGCAGCTTCAACCGCCTCGGCACCGGAGTTTGACCAGTAGACCTGTCCGTATGCAAGACCGCACCTTTTGACGAGTTTCTCCGATGCTTCCGCTCGTAGATCATTGGCAAAACTTCCATGCAGGGTAGCGAGTTTCTGTAATTGGCGAACAAGTGCATGAGTGATAGCGGGATGACCGTAACCAAAGATACTGACACCATAGTTACTCATGAGATCAAGATACTTTTCACCCTTTTCATCAAAAAGAAATACGCCCGATCCTTTCACCAAAGTCAGCTGCCTGTTTACATAGGTGTTGACGACATATTTTTGTTGTAAATACAGGAAATTTTTCATGGATTATGAAATTACCGTGCCTATACCGTTGAGGGCATTGAAAATCGGATGTTCTATCCTCCCGTCTCCCCAGTATACTTTCCGGACTCCCCGGTCAAATGCCGTTTGAGTCCCTAATAATTTTTTCTTCATTCGGCCGACTGCATAGGGTAAATAATCACCGAGCTTTTCTTTTTCAATTGTTGCGATAACGCTTTCTTCATCATGCACGTCTTTCAGCATGCCGGGAGCCTCAAAGAGGACTACCATTTCCTTTACTCCCAGCGCTTCTGCCATCGTCGCTGATGCGAAATCGTTGTCCGTATTAACAATTTCATGGCCAAAACTAATTGCCGGCGGACAGATTACCGGAACATAACCATGTTTAATAAGCAGTTCTATTAAATCCGAATTTATTTTTTCCACTTTCCCCGTCAAATTATCTTTAACCAGTTTTGTTTTTCCGTTTTCCACCGCATACACCACATTTTTTCTCCTCGCTTCCCATAGCCGCCCGTCTATGCCGGATAGTCCGACAGCGTTTACCCCGTGCTTTTGCAGGGAAGCCACCATTCTTTTATTGACCAGCCCGACGTATGACATCAAAAAAATATCCATAGCTTTTTTATCAGTGTAGACGCTGCTGATGCCGGATGGAGATGTCATTGTTTTTGTCGGCGCGCCAAGTTTATCCGCAATCTCATCACGGGTAGCACTTGCTCCATGTACGATGACGATCTTCTCTCCGCGCTGAATAAGGGTTGCAATATCTTCGGCTATAAAATCTCTATTAATGTCCTTTCCGCCGCCGATTTTGATTAATAACATGAATGTTAGACACGTGTGGTCGATTAATACCTACGTACTACTTACTGAAAACGACATTTTCTGACTACAAATAATCATTTAATATCACATGAACTTGTTCTTCAGTTACCCCGCCGTTTAATCTTGCTTGTTCACGGACACGCCCTGCTATTTCTTTTGCAATTTCAACAGGAACTGTATAACCACGGTCTGCAGCATAGTCCATTATTGTAGCTCCTCCGACCACAGCCGATGCAACAATATAGTCATACGTTCTCCCAAAATCATGTGGATCAAAGCCAGAATAGGCACCATTGTCCCTTTTATGAGCGTTGTAGTGAACACCGGCACCATGGGTAAATGCGCCATCGGCAGTTAAAGGATTGGTATGAGGAATGGGTATTCGGAGTGTATTGGCTACGGTGCGGTCAATCACTGGTAGCATTGTCAAATCATACTTATCAGATAATCTTGCAGCAGTATCGTCATTATATATTGCTGCAAAAAAAGCTGATGTAGATGCCGATCCTGTGCGTTCGCCCAGACCTAATAGGCTCGTTGAGAACACATTAGCGCCAGCCCTCAAAGCGGCACGATAGGGTTCAACCCCTAAGCCTCTATCAGTATGGCCATGGAATTCCCATTCTTTTCCAGGAATTTGCGACATAACCCATTGAAAAGTATCGTAGACATCTTCAGGATAAGATTTTCCTGTCGTATCAGGCAGACCAATGCGGTCTACGTGCGGAGCAACTTTTTGTAAAACTGCTAGTAAATCTTTTCTCGGCGTACGAAAAGCGTCTTCCGTGCTGAACCTGATTAGTGCGCCTTTCGATTTTTCGCGTAGATACAGGATTGCCCCGAGGGCTTTGTCTATTGTTGCTTCAATTGATCTGCCACCATTCCCATTTCGATTTTCTGGAGAAGTTCCTATGTATAAATTAAAAAGTTTATGCTGGGCGTTTGAAGATGCTTCAACCATCGCATCTAAATCTCCCCGTTTGCACCTCCCGTGGAACGCAATAACAGTGTTCGTCGGGTTGACGAGATCTATCAATGCACGAGCAGTCTCGACCGCATACGGCGAATCGACAGGAGCTCCTAATTCAACAATATCTATCCCCGCTCTCATTAACAACTCAGTTATTGAAAGTTGTTCGTTCCGAGTAAAAACAACACCCTGTCTTTTTCTTTGTGGATTAGGATGTAAGGCTTGTTGTCCTTCACGAAACACACCTTCGTTAATTGCAAAGTTGTTTGGAATTTTCAATCGTTCGCTCATATCGGATGTAAACCCGTAAATTCTAATCCCGTCGTTTCGGGAAAATCGCACATCAGATTCATCGACTGCACCGCTTGCCCTGCGGTGCCCTTCACCAAATTATCAATCGCAGCAATGACGACGAGTCTCCGCGAACGTTTATCTAACTCAAACCCGATATCGCAGTAATTGGTGCCTTGCAAGAGTTTTGGTTCCGGATACCGATAAATACCTTCCTGTTCTTTAATGATGCGGATAAATGGTTCAGTACCATATTCAGATCGATAAGCTTTCCATATATCCTTGTCGGTTAATCCTTTTTTCGGGACGGTGTGAATGGTTACGAGAAGTCCACGCACCATATCGATTGCCGTTGCAGAAATTGCGATGTCCCAGGTAGAGACAGGTCTTAGACCTGTCTCTACGACTCTATCCAATTCCTGGATAATCTCAACTGTATGGCGATGGCCGGTCGGCATGTATGAACGCACCACCCCGGCACGCTCCGGATGATGCGATGACAGACTCGGCCGCAAACCGGCTTGGGAACTACTCATCTTCGCGTCGATAATAATGCGTTTGTCAATGAGCCCATGTTTAACGAGCGGGTAAAGAGCGAGGATAGAAACCGTCGCTTCACAACCACCGCATGCAACATAGGTACTTTTCTTTATCTCGTCCCGGTGAAGTTCTGCAATCCCGTACACAAATTTTTTCGATAATTGCGGGTTTTCGTGTGTCTGTCCATACCAATCTTCAAATACCGCGCGGTCACGCAATCGGAAATCGGCGCCGAGATCAATGATTTTTTTCGCTTTCTTCATCAGTTCAGGCATCAGATGCATCGACGCTCCATTTGGTAACGCGACAAACAGCATATCGCACGCAGTCAGTTCATCGGGATGAACAAAGGAAAGCTTGGCAATCTTTCGTAAATTCGGATGAACGGAGGAAATGAGTCTGCCGGCAAACTGTCGCGAAGTAGCCTGATTGACCGTTACTTTCGGATGCGGTAACAGAAGCCGCAACAACTCGCCGCCCGCATATCCAGAACCACCTAAGACAGAAACCAATATCATAATAAATACAGCAAGAATTACTTTCTCACTTGTTTAATACAATAATCTACAATTGCGCCGGAGATACTCACCTTTGTTGGCTCTTCGGAATTTTTAAATTCCATCGTATGATTGATTTCATTAATCATGAATCCATCGCCGGTTTCAAAAATATCCATAGCGAGAATGCCTCCCCCGACTGCCTCTGAAGCACGTTGACAAATATCT
Organism: Patescibacteria group bacterium; assembly: GCA_035287165.1. Classification (GTDB taxonomy): domain Bacteria; phylum Patescibacteriota; class Microgenomatia; family 2-01-FULL-40-14; genus DATEBW01. The sequence continues at coordinate 17,771 of DATEBW010000023.1, forward strand.
GAAAGCTCATTGGTAACGGAGCAACGTCTTGCAACACCACCGCGGGCAGTATTGGTAATCCAATGTTCTGCAACCCGATAAATGGCACAAATGGTCACGCCGTCTATAACAAAAGCGCGGATATCCCTCCCTGGTTTTTTCATGTACTGCTGAATATAAATTGCCTTTTGCTGCGGGGATCCTAACACATCTTTATGCTCAATAACTGCTTCCAGTGCGTCTACATCGTTCACTTTAGCAAGCAATCTTCCCCATGATCCTGCAGGAGGTTTGATAACGACCGGATAGCCGCCGAGCGACTCGATTGCCTGTTTTGCTTCTTCAATGCCGAAAACAAGCGCAAAATCCGGGGTAGCAACGTGAGCTTTCTGAAGAACAAGGGATGTCATAAATTTGTCTTCGCACACCCGGGAAACAGCGGAAGAATTAACGACCGGTACACCAATAGCTTCTAGAAACTGGATAGCATAATCTCCCTTTACCGTGGATACGGAGCGTTCAAGCGCAACGTCAAAGTCAGCAATATAGGTGTGAGGATTAAAAACCCCTCCTCTTATGTCGATGAGTTTGAGGTGTATATTCCGTTTTTTTGCCGCCCTAATGATCAGTTTTTCGTCTCCGCGAATGGTAGAATGAAGAAGTGCGAGGGTTATCATGAGTACCTTTCTACTCTCCCCAATCTTCCTCAATATCCGGAGCCTGAATTAACGTAACGGATTGTTTATCTATACTTTCTACAACCAGTCGTGAACTGCATTCTTTACACGTAACTACTTCCGATGGTTCTACGTCATTCGATAGGGTAACAGGAGCATCGCAAATAGGACAAATAGCTTTCATGGTAACTATTATAGCCAACATACTCTATATGTCAAAAAAATATAAATAAAATGAATTTATTAACAAATATGTTAAAATATTAACATGATCAGCATACAGCAGTGCGTGACCGACATTGTTTCTCAAACGCCGTTACTGGAAGATGCGCTTGCAAAAAAACTGATGAATCTTTCCGCTCTTGCGCGGGAAATTAAACCCCAGATTGAGCGCATGACTGTCAAAGAGGTGCAAAACGGCTCAATAATCATGGCACTTAAAAGAATAAGCGCGACACTGCAACCTTCCAAAGAACTGTCGCAGGTTTTTAAGATAACACCTGATCTTGTAGTCAGATCAAACTTAATTGAAATTACGATTGCGAACTCCGACGCTTTGATCGGTAAACAAAAGAAGTTGATAGACTACGCGGGCGGTACGCATGCGGCCTTTACCACCATCACCTATGGGGTTTTTGAGACGACGATCATCGCAAACCATACAATTAAGGAGAAGATTATCAGATTGTTCAGGGATGAAACAATTCTTTCACACATTGAAAATCTTTCTTCCATTACCATCAGATTTCCTGAAGATATCATTGAGATACCCGGCGTATACTATCAAGTATTGAAGGCGCTTGCTTGGGAGGGAATCGATATTGTTGAAGTCGTCTCAACGTACTCGGAATTGACAATCATTTTAAAACACCAGTTGGTCGATCGTGCGTTTTCAATCATCAAACGGCTATTTAGCAATCATTAATTTTCTTTACGATGATTGTTATGGACATTATTGCGGAGAGAGTGGGATTTCCCGACCGACTTCTCATCCCACCTTTCATTAAAACAATAGCTTGCAATAAAGGCAGACTATTCTTTCAGCGGTGTGCGTTCGAAAAAATTCGAACAGATTTCGCCCAAAATTTGTAGGGCGGGCGGAATTCCCCCCCCAGCTCGCCTTGCCTGCCCGACCGAGACTCTTGATTGAAGGCGGGAACCGGAGCGGAAAGGATGATTCCAAGTTTTTCTTTGGCGGCAAATTCTTTATGAAAATTTATTTTCAAAATTATTTAAGAAAAAATAGCCAGCTCCTGAAGTTATCGCAAGCTGGCCCCTGACGGTTTCCCTCCGACTATTCGGTTGAGGAAACGTGGAAGATGGTTGCCTTAGGCTCCGCGGCCAGGAGCTCCTCGAAAAGGCTCATCGTCTTCTTGACCACTGCTAATGACTCCTGACGATCGAGAGCGGCTCGATCCTCAAACACCTCCAGGGCGATGAACGAGTCGGGGTCGGTGATATCTCGACCCATGTCGAAACTGACCACGCCATTTAACGGCTGGCTGGCCGCGACAATTTCCTTGAATAGAGCCATCGCCTGCTCGGTTTTCTCGGGTTTACATTTCACTTTGAAGCGGACAACGATCATGGTTTTTCTCCTTTCATTTTAATTTTTAAATCGATCTTTACCTTTAATATAATACTCTTAACTTTTACTTTATCAAATTCTTCAATGACGACACTTAACGCTTTAGCGATTTTGGCAATCATCTGAACGCCCGGCTTTGCTACAAAACCACCCTTAATCTTGGCGAGAAGCCAATGACTTCATTTCCTAAATGGCGGAAGGGGTGGGATTCGAACCCACGGGACGCTTTTACACGTCCACAGGTTAGCAACCTGTTCGTTTAACCGCTCACGCACCCTTCCCAGGTGAGTGTATCGTACTTTAACCGGAGTATCTTTTCAAATGTTTGGGATTCTGTGAGTCGATTATCTATCGCAAAGTACTTTTTACATAAGCGGCGCCATTGAGTTGGAAATCGTGTTCTCTGGCGGAGAGGGACGTGTCTGCGCCAAGCCTGGGCATATACCTCTTGGATGTCCGGCCGGACATTGGAGGGGTATAGACTCATAGTGTTACAAATTACGCTCGAGCAAGCTCTGTGGGTCTTATGCTACGCACGGGCAAGTCCTGCTTCGCTACCTACTCTGCTAAAGCTACGAAGGTCGAAGAAAGCTACGCACGGGCGAGCGCGAGGAGCGTCACCGGGATTCCGTACCTCACAAATGGCCTCGAAGCTTCGGCAAGCGTTGCACCCGTTGTCGTCACGTCATCTATCAACACGACGTGCGCATCGCGAAGCGCATCAGGCTCGGTTAGCTCGAATGCGCCGGCGACATTTCGCAGACGCTCTTCGCGAGAAAGGCGCGTTTGCTGTTTTGTCGGGCGTGTACGCAGAAGCGCAGGAGAAACAGAAGCGACGCGTCCGTTCCGGAATTCGGGCGGCAGATGTTCAAGGATCTTCTCCATCTGGTTGAATCCGCGCTCCCGAAGACGTTCTGTATGAAGCGGTACAGGAACAAGCAGTATCCGTTTTGTCGAGAATGTACGTATGGAAGACAACTCTTCACGAAGAAAATCTTCGAGGAGCTCAGCGCACAAAAGTGCCGCATGTCCGGAGGCGTCGTATTTAAGGCTTTGCAACAAGTCTCCGACCGCAGGTTCCCGATAATCAAGAACGGTAAGAATATCCGTGCCCAATAGTTGGTGAGACCCGGGCGAAAGCGGGATATCAGACATCGCGCGCTTTTC
>DATEBW010000024.1:0-9133 GCA_035287165.1 Patescibacteria group bacterium
GTATCGTTATTTGAAGGAAAGAACCCTTTGCCGATAAAGGTCAGCATCGTGATGATGATAAGGTCATACGCATTAAAGAACGGGAGCGGGATATGGAGGGCAATAGCTGCCACGAGGAGAACCGCTGACAGGAGCAGGAACAGTTCTTTTTTGGTAATGGTGAAGTGAGATAGAGTCATATAAACTTCTAATTTCTAAATAAATACCGAATGTTTAAATGACTAATATCAATCGTGAATACTCATATCTATTTTTTGTCATTAGACATTGGTAATTTGATATTTTATTAGTCATTAGAAATTAGAAATTTCAAAATATTCCTTCCGGTGGCGGCGCAGTGCCGCGCGGGATTTTTATTGTCTCTATCATACCGTTTTTACGCCGATATTGGATCTCAACCCAGTCGACCTGTTCAAAATGAATTTCGGTGTACGAAGCGCCTTCAATCTCTTTGGCATAGACGCCCGGGATAATTGCGCGCGCTGGCAACGTGGCGAATTGTTCAGCCAGTGTTGCGGTATCGGCAATTCTCGGGCGCGTTGTCCCGCGATTAAAGGGCGGATAGCGGTCGAGGTTAATAAGCGCAATTGACCGTTCCACCAGCCGGTCAGCAAGGTCTGTACGTACACGCGGCGTATAGCCCAGAAAGACTTCGCGTACGAGAAGCTGTGACGTAAGCACCGCGGCGACGAGTGCGACGGCTACTTTTGAATATATTCTTATTAATCGAATGATATAGGCGTTATGCATGCGTAATTTGTGTCATTGCGAACCCCGCAAAATACGGGGTGAAGCAATCCCTTTTTCTTTAAACGAGTGAGTGATATAAATCATGATACCTGGAATTTAATTGTTCAATAAGCTTTACTTTCTTATTTCTTGATCCCGATTTAAGTTGTTTTTCTCGTTTGATGGCATCGCTGATGGAGTCAAACACCTCATAATATACGAGTTTGTCGAGGTTATATTTTTTACTAAAACCGCTTATAATTTTTTGTTTATGTTGCCAAATTCGTTGAATGAGATCTGATGTAACACCGGTATAAAGAACCGTATTACGTTTATTGGTTAATATATAAGTATATCCTTGTTTAGACATGATAGTTTATTAATTCAATAGTTAAGGATTGCTTCGTCTCCCCCGCTAAAAGCGGGGGAATCCTCGCAATGACGATCACTCGACACAGTAGGTCGTAATGAGTTGCATCTGGTCTGCTTGTCCGGCTGCGGGTACAACTTCGAGTTTTCCGTCCGCTCCCGTACGATAAACCCAAGTTTGGTTGCGTTCTTTTATTGTCTGAACAGGACCGGTACATCGAACTGACTGCAAAGCAACCTGCGGCGCCGGCGTTGTTTCATTAATTACTACGGGTGTCGCAGCGGTGCGCGTTGACGGGATGATCGTCGGCGTATGCAAAATCAGCGGCGTCGGTGAGGCAACCGCTGCCGTGGGAGAAGGTAGCGGAGTTGCGGTAGGTAAAGGTGTTGCCGGTGGAAAACTTGTCGTTGGAGAGAGAAGCGGGGGAGGTGTTGCTGTCGGCGGAGAAACAGAAACGATCTGGATTGTTGCCGCCTGATCAGGATGTTCGCATGTTGTATCAAATTCATAGGCGACCAGTTGATAGTCACCGTCACCGTGGCCGGGCAAGAGGTGTATTTCAAACGCTTCGCTTGTCCCGCTTTTACCGAAATAGCTCGAGGTAGAGACCCATCGATTGTTCTGGGCAAGGGCGCAGCTGACTTTCGGATCCCCACCGGACAAAATAGGAACATAACAAAGATATGTATCGGCGAGCCGGACAAACTCCGGCGTGCCGAACGAGAACGGACACGCTGCGGCCTGCGACCGGTACTGCATCGAATCCGGCGCGAGCAGTGAACCGACAATAGTTCCGACCGCCATGACGGAGAGGCCAATAAGTGTTAAGGTAGTTGCGATTTCACCCCTGTGCGATGCGAATGATGCGAATTTCATGCGAATTAAAGAATTTAAGATTTCGGATTTAAGATTCCAGATTTAAAAATCATCCCGCGGAGCGGGATCTGGCTCCGCCAGATAAATCATAAATCTTTTTATTACTTCATATACGTCCCGAGCAATAATCCGATCGTAAATAATCCCGACAAGATAAACCCAATGGTAAATTTCGTCGTTCGCGGCAACCGGTCGAAACGGTCAATATCATTCAACAGTGACATACGTTGGTAAACGGAAGAACCGATTAGCGAATTCATCGAATACCTATTTTCAGTGTAGTATAGAAGAGGGGAGAATGTCAATGAAGTCTCATGTAACATGTAACACAAAACATGAAACACAAGAGAAATTGCTTGTGTTATATGTTACATGTTTCATGTTATATGACGTGCGTCTTTCTTTATCGTGATTTTGAGAAGCCCTAGCACGATTCCGAAGCCGAGAACAATTCCTGCCCACGGGAGCCACGCGAGGCGCTCGGTCAGCCGGCTTTCATCAGGGTCGCACTGGTCGCCGATTGCATCACCGTCGCTATCCCGTTGATTGGCGTTCGGATGATCGGGGCAGTTGTCATTTATGTTAAGCACGCCGTCGCCGTCAAAATCCTCGCACGCGTCACCGATGCTATTATTATTGATGTCGAGTTGGTCGGGGTTTGAGATAGAAGGACAGTTGTCATACTGATCAATTATTCCATCACCATCATCGTCAGACGGTTTAAAGAGGAGATTTGGCAAAAGAGGAGGAGCTGAAATTTCTTTGACTCCAATTGAAAAGCTGGTTAGATTCGGCACTTCAGTTGTTGGCGAATAATAATCTCTTCCTTCCGGGGAGGAATAAATCTGGTAAGTATTGTTTGGCCGAGCGAGGAAACGAAATGAGTATGAAGCTTCTTGTGTTACTGAGGTTTCCTCAAAACCAATTTCAGCAATACGAAGTGGTTGGGAGTATTCAAACGTTACATAAAATATATCGGAAATAGTTTTAGGAAAATGAATAGTGGTGGAGGATACTCGCTGTTTATTAAGAACCGTTTTACGTGCAGTTGGCGGTAGGTTGGGAGAAGACATATCTCTACTCTCTATAGTGATAAACGTTGGGAGAGCTACGTTTGTATCAAGAGTAAAAGCTAACGTCGTTGTGGTAATTGGCTTGGGATAGTCAATTCTGAGTTGTACTGATGGGACGGCTGAATCAGCTTTGAATGGATGCTGGAGGGGATATTCCACATACGTAGTACCATTTCTGTCATTGAGTTGTTTCTCGCTTTCAAATAATCGCTCATCAAGAACTTCAAAAAAATCTGCTGAATGATCACTTGAGATAGTGTTTGGGACAATAACATTCTTATTAGTGATGACAGTAAACGGCTGACTCGTATTTGTTTCAACTTCCCAAACTTTATAATTCGATTGGGAGGAATTCGTAATCGGCATTTGAATAACGGTTGGGATTTCGATATCTAATTTATCTATTGTTTGGACAGAGCGATAGGAGGAGAGTTGTTGAATATAGGAGGAGGGAACAGGATACGGAACAATCTGTTTTGATTCCTCATATGTCATGCCGTTTTGGGCGTCGACGGAATTCAAAGAAAAGGAAAATAAAAGAACGACTGACAAAAGAAAAAGTTGCTTTTTCATACTATAAATTTGAGTGATGTCATTTATGACATTCTAATAATTAGGATGCGATAAATCGCATCACAACAGATATTATTTCGCTTTTCTCAACAATACCGACCCCATGAGCAATAATCCGATCAGGAAAAACATCACGATGCGCCCTGCAAGAGCCATGTCCCACACTTCAATTATTAATAATCTTCCGATGACGAGGAGCAACAGAATTAACCCGAACCAATAGCGCACGCGGCGATGATTAATTTGTCCGTTGATATAGACGCCTAATCCGACTATCGTATATAAAATAAGCGCTATCATGCGCGCCGTGTCGTCATTTGCCATTCCGGCGGTCAAAGTCCGCCAGATGAGTGCGAGCGCGTAAACGGCGCCGATGACGATTAATACAACCCCTGCGTTGTGGTGGCTCATGTCGCGCGTCGTTTCTTCTTCCGATTTCTTCAGTTGATAGAAATAATAACCGGTAATTAATAGTGATGCGGTGACGAGGAGGAGGGCAAAGAAATCGGCGTGGAAGATTACCCTGCATGGCTCAGCAGTGACTCGGTAAAGTGTTGTTGGAGAAAAAGAATTAATTATTTGTTGTGAAGTTAGGCAATTCCATTTTCCCGATTCCCACGAATCGATTGAGGAAAGAATTGGCAAGATCTGATACAGCACGAGCGAATACCCGAGATGTTTGGTCAAAAACCGGTGCGCGAAAATCGGCAGGATTGCCGCTTGCGTCGCAAACATAATAGTTAAAACCGGCCCGTCAAATTGATAACCCGTGGCAACGGCGAGAAGAATGCTTGCAATTGCCGTATACACGTATACCGCTTCTTTTACGTTGGTGCGCGAATAATTCATATATGCGCCGACGGCAAAGGCCACTGCGGCGATCATCGTTACCAGTCCCTGATTATGTGGCTGCACAATGCCGTTGATCCATCCGAGGGCAAATGCGCCGACAAGAAGTGCCGTGCCGAGCGCCGGTTTTATTTTTTCATTACGGATTGTACCGGCGAGGGACGCGCCGAAAAAAAGCGTCGTAAACGTGATAGCGAAAAATTTCAGCTGGAGAATTTCGAGCGCGCGCATCGAATACCGCAGCGATTCGACATCCCTAAAGAAGTACTGCCCGCTGTACAGCGATACGAGAATGAGGGCAAGCGGCGTGAGAAATTGCCACCGCTTATATTGTGTCAACCATAAAACACCGACACACAGCATCAGTAGATACGAATAGAGCCCGACGATGCTGGGTTCGGGAGCATTCGTCAGAACCGGCGCCAATCCGCCTATTATTAAACTGATTACCGCCAATGCGCGGCTGTCGTGCTTTACCGAAACAGCAGCGGAAAGCGCCATAATTAACGCGGTTAAGCTTAACGCGACGGTCGGATGAAACATCTCATACTTAAATTGCGCCGCATAGATTGATACGAGCATTACCGAAGCGCCGAGCGCAACGAGGACGTGTCCCTGTTTGCGGGAACGGGTAAACCACTGGTTGCCGAATGCCATTACGAGCGAGCCGGCGACGAGACCGAGCGTTATTCGACCCGCCGGGCCGATCCAGTTATTCAAAAACGCATATGTCACCAGCCACACAAAGCCGAGTACTATTAAAAGCGCGCCGGCTTTGAGCGGCCAGTCTGCTTTAACCCATTCGACTAAATCTTCGAACCACGACGGTCCCTGTTCAATATATTTTTCTTGCGTTAACGCCGATTTTGAATCCGGAGGCGGGGGAGGCGGCGCTGCAGGTTTTTGTCCATCAGATGGCGTCAGGGTAAAGAGTCGTTTGTGTTCAATTTGCTCGAGCCGTTGCTCGATGCCGCCGATTTTGCGGGATACATAAACGGCTACGATCAGTGCGGCGGCGGACAGGATGAATGCCATGGAATCAGTGTACTCCTGTTAAAATTGCTTTGTCAAGAAACTGGTGAAATGATATATAATCTCCCCATGATTCTCTCTGACCGCGATATAAAAAAAGCGATCAAAAGTGGCAAAATCAAGATTGATCCTCTGCCAGATTTTGATGAGCAGCTCGGATCGTGCTCTGTTGATTTGCGACTCGGATCGCAGAATGACGCAGATAGCAACGCGGATAAACGCAGACTTATCATATTAAAACCCGGTACGTTCCAGTTAGGGATAACACTCGAACGAGTTGAATTACCCGACGATTTATGCGGGATCCTTCATGGAAGGTCGTCATTAGGACGACAAGGGTTGATGATACATTCGACAGCACCGCTCATCGACGCAGGATTTCAGGGAAAAATAGTTCTTGAGCTTTATAATTCAGGTCCAAAACCAATAGAATTGACAGAACACATGAGAATATGCGCATTGTCCTTTGAGCAATTAACATCTCCGGCGGTTATACCATACTATAAAAAGAAAAATGCTCGGTACATCGGACAGAGTATTCCATTGAAGTAAAGTGTCATTTAGTAAAATATATAATCTCGAAAAGCTTGTATATTTTGAAATATTCGATTCAATCGAAGATGCTATTCAGCGAGAAAAACAACTCAAAGCTGGATCCAGGAATAGAAAAACGAGTTTTATCAAGTCAATGAATCCATTATGGAAAGATTTATATCAGGAGATTCTCTTGTAGGTGCAGGGGATTGCTTCACTCTCCCGCCGAGGCGGGATCGTTCGCAATGACGTATAAATTTGACTGGCCTATTCTTTACAAAAACGTTCTCAAAGTTAAAAACCAAAACAGTCCGGTCGGCGTTGCCACGATGTGGACCGAGCGGGGAGTGGTTGAGAAATTAGTGGCGGGTTATGAGTATTCGGTTATCGGCAATTTGTATTCATCGGCCGGCATTTCAGCAATGATTCGCAATATCTACGCAAACCCGTCTATCCGAAAAATAATCCTCTGGGGTGCAGACTTATCGCGAAGCGGTCAAGCCCTATTATCTTTCATGGAGCACGGCGTGGATAAAAATCATTTCATCATCGGTGATGAAAAAAAAGGGCAAATAGAAAAGGATATTCCCAAAAAGGAATTAGAGTTATTCAGGAAATCAGTGGAAGTTATTAATCTGCGTGGCAAGCCGGTAGATGACCTGAAAAACGAAGTCAGAAAATTAAACGTCATAAAAAGCAAGCCGTTTTCAGAGCCGAAACTTTTCCCGACATCACGGCCAAAGCCGTTTACGTTTCCTTCGGAGCAGATAGGATTTCGTGTACAGGGAAACACGGTTGCTTTGACATGGCTTCGGTTGCTCAATGTCATACTCCGCTACGGGAGAAATAAAGAAACGCGCTACACGCAGGAGAATGAATTGAAAGAAGTAATCAACTTGATGGCAATCATCTACAAAGAAAATGCGGACGATTTTTATCTGCCGGACTATTTCCCGTTTTCCAAAAAAGACATTGCTATCTATATACCTCAAGTGGTTTCCGCGAAAAAAATTCCGGGTGTTTCTTACACGTACGGACAGCGGCTACGCGAGTGGTTCGGCGTTGACCAAGTGCAGGAGGTTGTCGATTTGATTAAACGACGACCGTTTTCTAAAAAGATGGCGATGTTTACTACCGACGTTGCCCACGATTGGGGGCGGGAAAACGTCGACCGCGGCGATACGCCATGCCTTACACAGATTTTGTGTTCGATCCATGATAATAAGCTATTTGCAACGGCGACTTTCCGTTCACAGGATATGGTGCACGGGTGGCCTCGCAACGCCTTTTCACTCATTAGTTTACAAGAGGTAATCGCGAAAGAAACGGGGTATGCGCGCGGACCCCTTTGTGTCATTTCGCACTCGGCGCATATTTATTCTGATGACTATCAATTGGTCGAAAAGATTTTAAAAGAAAATTTTGCCAAAGAGCTGCCCTTTACACCGGCGCAGCATTTTGAGGTGGATCCGCGGGGGAATTTTACCATTGAGGTAACCAATCAGAAACGCAAGCGCGGAAAGCGTTCAAAATTCCCTTATGTTGCCGGGTCCGGTGAAATAGTGTTAAAACTGTATTCGCCTGATGGCGGATTACTGCTCAAAGAGTGGCATGACAAAACAGCTACCGATGTATATCTGCAGCTGACCGACGGGGATTATTTTGCCTTGCCGGCGCACGCCGCAGACATCGGCGTGCAGCTCACGCGCGCCGAATATGCGATCAGGTGGGGATTTGAATATTCCCAGGATCGGGGACCGCATAAGATGTAAGTCAAAAGAACAAAAGAACAAAAGAACAAAAGAACAAATTAACAAATGAAAATGATTGAATCGATTGTTTTTGACCTTGACGGGACGCTTTATCAATCAATTCCCGAAGTTGATGAAGAACTCTATTTGTATTGGGTCAGTGCAATCGAAAAAAAACTGGGTTTGACGCGGGAGGAAGCAGAGCAACGATTTATCGAGGGAAAAAAAATATACAAAAGTTCAACTGAAGTATTGCGACAGATGGGATTTGGCACGGCGTATCAAATCATCCGGCAAGCAGAAGTTGCCTACATGCCCGCTCTTAGCAAAAATTTACAACAGGATAAGCGACTAGAGGAAATGCTGACTAGACTCCGAAAGGAGTATAATTTGGCTATCATCACCAACAGCAGTATTGAAAACGTGCACGGGAAACTCGGCTTGTTGGGATTGTCGGCAGGACTCTTTTCAGCGATCGTGGGTATTGACGAAGACGGTATTACGAAACCGCATCCGAGATTATTTGCTGCTTTGCTAAACGATCTCGGAAAAGAAGCGTCGAGCATTTTAATCATTGGTGACCGACCCGAGGTTGATTTGTTTCCGGCAAAAAAACTCGGCATGCGTACCGTTCTCGTCACGTGGGGGAAGGCCTTCCCGGACGACCCGTCAGTCGATTATCAAGTGGAAACGGTGTATGATGTGGAAGGACTCGTGAATAAATTCTAAATTCAAAACACTAAGCTCCAAATAATAATCAAATTCTAATATTCAAATTCAAAATGTTTAGAATTTAGTATTTGAGATTTAGAATTTGTTTGGAACTTAGAATTTAGTATTTTGGATTTTTAAACATTGTTTGTATTTTCTATTTTACAGGAAACAACGCAAAGTATGAAAAGAGGTCAATTAATAGTACTTGAAGGCGGAGACGGGTCGGGAAAGGCGACGCAAACCAAACTTTTGGTTGACGCATTAAGAGCACGCAAACTTTTCGTTGAAACGTTATCCTTTCCCCGATATTCAAATTCATTTTACGGTAAGCTCGTCGGGAGGTTTTTATCGGGAGAATTCGGATCCCTCGATGCAGTTTCTCCGTATCTTGCTGCGATTCCTTATTCTCTTGATCGCCTTGATGCGCGGGATCAGATTAATCGATGGCTGGAAGAAGGGAAAATAGTAGTTATTGACCGTTATGTCCCTTCAAGTCTTGCACATCAAGGGGCAAAAGAAGTTCCTGAAAAAAGAGGTGAGCTTATACAGTGGTTGGAGGAAATGGAATATGATGAAAATAAACTGCCCCGTCCTGATCTGGTGATTTATCTGCATGTGGTAACGAGTATTTC
>DATEBW010000025.1:0-3639 GCA_035287165.1 Patescibacteria group bacterium
AACTCGCTTACTCAACGGCAACTTCTGCAATTCGGCGGCGTTCTATTCGTCGGCCTCGTTGCCGGCTATTTCCTCCGAGATATCCCTCCAGGAATGAGACCAAAGCTACCTTTTCTACCTCTTTCGTGTACCTATAACGGACAAACGTACCGAAATGGGGAAGGATTTCGTTCCAGCGATGGATGTAACAGCTGCAGTTGTCAGAACGGACAAATAGCTTGCACGCTCATGGCGTGCGGTCAAGGTGGCACCGGCATCGTGCCGGACACGTATCCCGGCACGTCAGGAGGGAGCGGAACTGTCGGAATCGAGACGGTCATGCCCGGAGAATCTGAATTTGCCAAAATTCCGGATCTGCCGATTTCTACAATGCCAACTGATCCCGTATCAGTCTCCTATGTCATCGAACATCGATCGGCACTTAACGGGAAAACGGTTCAGGTTACCGGCGTCGTCGTTGCTAATTGGCTTAAACAAGAAGACCCCACCGGACTGAAAATGGGCATGTATATGCAGCCTTCAATATTTCTTGCCGATAGCGCTTCAACGTCACGCAATCCGCTCTATGATTTGCGCGTCCTCATACTAGAAGGACTGCAACTGCAGGAAGACCAATACATGGTGGGAAAAACGGTTACCGTTTGGGCAACGGTGCAAGGATATCTTGAAGGCATAGTGGCGACGTATGCTGCAGTCGCGGATGATGGAGTGAGACAGTAATTCTTTTACCAAATAATGAAGTGCGGTGAGGAATTAGTATGAAACTAACTCCTCCAATAATTCCTTTGGAGAAACTATTTTAAGCGGCGATACCGCTTTTTGAACAGCAGGCTGAAGCAGATGTTTTTTATCAAGAGTCACGAGGTGGGTGCATTTCGAAAAATAAGCTCCGGCGATAACATGGGCGTCCTCGATCTCAACGATACTTTCGTAGGGCCTAATTTCTTCTCGACTAATACGTTCTCGCACCATAAGGCCGCTTTCGGCGATAAACTGCTCTCTTTGCACTTTTGATTTTTTAAGTTTTTCTCCTTTATCTTCTTCCAGTATTTCATCGAGCGCTGTTTGAGAGGTAATACCAATAATGACTCCTTTCTTTATATACCTAAGCAACAGAGAAGATCCACCCGAGGGGGAAAGGAGAGCGGCAATGATAACTGACGCATCGAAAAAAACTCTCATGAACTAGACCGTGGAGAGATGTCGTTGCACGTCACGAGTGAGTTTGTGAGACAACCTATCCTCTTTGACAAATTCCTCAATTTCTGCTTTGGTATAGACCCGATACGGTGCGGTTTTAGGATATGCCATTTCTAGAACGATGGTATTCCCTTCCTTTTTTGCTTTAACTACGGCTCCGTTTTCTATACCCAGTTCATCCCGCCATTTTTTGGGGAGGGTAACCATTCCTTTTCCTAATACCTTGAGCCACTCTTGATTGGAAGCAATACTGGTTTGATTCATATGTTCCTTAGTTAAATTTTCTAACTTTCTAGATTATAAACTTGCAAGTTGCGGTTGTCAAGAAATGAACTTATGGTAATCCCAACCAGTTGGTACAAGCTAGGGAAGTTGATAGAACTGATGCTTTTTTACAACAAGGCCTTCGGTAATAAGCTCACCGAGGATCGACCTTGCTGTAGCTTGATTCTGATTTAGCTTTTGTGCCAGGTGGATAATAGTATAGGGCTTAGTGGTAAGTAAATGGATGATTCTCCCCCGCAATTGGCGGCGGGACCCTTCAAACTTTGACTGTTTCGTGTAGTGCCTGCTTTGGATATTTTTGAATTTTTCCCTTGTTTTCAACATCACCCCATAATCGGTTAGTGCATAATACCAGTCCCGCGGATTCTTTCTGTCTAACGTCTTTTCGACAAAAGCTAATAGTTCACGATCAGAAACATTTGTCTGATTTTTAAAGAAATAAAAAAGAAACACGGCGCGGATATTGGTCTCTATAAATATAGATGGTATGTTATACGCGTAGGTGACGATGGCACACGCCGTGGCTTGTCCGATACCGGGGAGCTGTTGGAGAAGGCCAATTAATTTGCTATCTTTTCCACTCTTGTCATGCTGAACTTGGTTCAGCATATGTTGTTCTGTCATCCCGGACTTGATCCGGGATCTATTTGATTTAATAGATCCTGAAATAAATTCAGGATGACGATCTAAAAGCATGAAGGTATAGCGTTTATCCCTAACAATTATCTTCGCCGCATCTTTCAGATATTTCGCCCGCCGGTTATAGCCCATCCCCTGCCAGACGGAGAGAACGTCTTTGAGTGATGCATTGGCTAATGTATGAAACGTTGGAAACCGTTTTATAAATTCGGGATATTTAACCAAGACCCGTGCCACTTGCGTCTGCTGAAGCATGACTTCAGAAACGAGGATTTTATAGGGATCTGGTCCCGCCCGCCACGCAAGACGAGTATGCGAGGCGTTGTGGGCGCGGTCGTATCTCCAGGGAAGGATACGTTTGTGTTTTAAGAAATATGCGTAGATTTTATTTTGAAATTCCTGAGCATTCATGAGACTGTATCGTAGCATGAAAGTGTGGGAAATAATAAATAACGAGCGCGAGATTTATTACTGAGAAACTTCTGTTATTGATTGAGCTTCTCTACAGCCTACACGTGGATGACCAAATGGATATACGATAAATCGGGTGGAATTAGGAATACCACTGTGCTCTATCAATTTCCCTTTTACTTGCTCTCCGTCAATAGTAAACACGATGACCATATCACCACTCTCAATACCTTCCGGCAACGGCTTGCCGCATATTCCCTCACGATTGTCGCTTTGAGGGGCTTGTTCCGGAGCTGCTACCTGGCTTTCTTGCGTACTTTGTTCATCCTTAATATTCCTGCCGAAAGGCATTCTTTTAACTATCTCTATTCCAGAAGCATATCTATTATCAGGCTTTGATTGAACTGGTGTTTGTTCAATCGGCGAACGCTTCGGAGCACGTTGCCCAACCGCCCCCGTCTCACCGTATTGATTATTTTTTTTAGCCAGTCCACTGACACCGAATAAAGCAAGGCCTATCACCAACACAATAGGAACACACCCAGGTGCTCTCTCATTAACAATTCTAGCCAAACCGTATCCTGGTATCTCTGTGTTTCTACTCATAAGCTCATATTATAACCTATAATATCCACTCGATCAATGAGGGTCAGCGTCGCCGGAAAGCTCGTTCCGCCTACTGTCCGGCGTCCCGATAAAAATGCGACGCGCTGCGTTTACTGTCCAAAATTCGACAGCAACATCGACAAATCAAAGATAGCAACACTCCCCGACTGATCCAGATCCCTACTTCCCCCACTTGCCCCACTAGTCCCATACGACATCAGTAAAAGCGCGAGGTCTGCGGCATCGACTGCACCGGAACAGTCAATATCGCCGACCGGACCGCAACCGGGCGTCGGAGAGACCGGCGGGGTGAGCGGCGGCATGGTCGGCGTCACCGAACCGAGGTTTTCGAGCGCGCGCTGGACATTGACGCGCTTACCGTAGGTAATACCCGTTCTGCCGTTTAATGACTGCGGGTCAACAACATCATCGGCTGTATCTATCAGATGTTGCCGTAACGCAATCGGCGTAAAATTTTTCACCGACAATACGAGCGCG
>DATEBW010000026.1:0-3020 GCA_035287165.1 Patescibacteria group bacterium
AAGAGATCATGGTTTCGTTCGGCAGCGGGTTGACCCGTGAAAAAGACTGGAAAGATATTCCCGGTATGAATGCGTATATAAACTCCACCAATTATCCGTCAATCAGCTCGGTGCGGTTTGAAGTCGCTCTACGGATTTCCACGGCGCAAGGATGGGTACACGCGCGGCTCTTTAACAAGACAGACGGGCATCCGGTATGGTTCAGCGAAGTGCTGTCAGAAGGGGATATTTCGGTCATCAAACAATCTGAACCCGTCACCTTGGATAGCGGCAACAAACTGTATCAGGTGCAGATGAAGACCACTATCGGGGCTGAAGCATACGCCGATTCAGCGCGTGTCAAGATAATCCTCAAATGATGAAACATATTGCTATAGTCATCGTCACGCATAACGGATGGGAAGATACGCTGGATTGTCTTCGTTCAATCGCTCATCTCGAGAAAGATGGCGTCTCGTTATCGGTTGTACATGTTGATAATCATAGTGAGAAATTCGAAATTCGAAATTCGAAATTCGAAACGATTATTACATCACTCAAATCAAAACAGATTTGTTTCGAGAATATACGGCTAAACAGCAACAGAGGATTTTCAGGGGGAAACAATGAAGGGATAAAAAAAGCACTTGAGAACGGGGCAGATTATGTGATGCTTTTGAACAACGATACGGTGGTCCATAAAGATCTCGTGATGAATCTCACCCGCGCCGCCGAAGAAAAGTCGGACGCCGGCATCACTGGCCCGAAGATATATTTTGCAGAAGGGTACGAGTATCATCATAGCCGCTACGGACTGAAAGAACGGGGCAAAGTGATATGGTATGCCGGCGGGATGATCGACTGGGACAACGTCTATCTGTCGCACCGCGGCGTCGATGAAGTCGATCGCGGACAATATGACCGTGAAGAAGAGACCGGATTTATCACCGGATGCTGCATGTTTGTCAAACGGGAAGTTTTTGAAAAAGTAGGCTTTCTCGATGAACGCTATTTTTTATATCTGGAAGACGCCGACTTTTGCATTCGCGCAAAGAAAAAGGGATTCCTGACATGGTATATTCCTCATGCCGTTCTGTGGCACCGCAACGCGCAAAGCACCGGAAAACCCGGTTCGCCGCTGCACGTCTATTACCAGACGAGAAACAGACTGCTGTTCGGGATGAACTATGCCCCGTTACGGACAAAATTTGCGCTCATACGTGAAAGCATGAAATTATTACGAGAGGGTGGTGTGCGGAGAAAAGCCGTAACGGATTATTTTACGGGAAGAATGGGAAAAGGTTCAATACATCAAATAAACAAATGAACAAAAGAACAAAAGAAAAAAAAATAAATCTTTCTGCCGTAATAATTACTAAAAACGAAGAGGAAAGGATTGCTAGTTGCCTTGATTCTGTTTCATTCGCCGATGAGACTATCGTTATAGACGCCGGATCAACGGATAAGACTGTTTTTATCGCAAAAGAGAAAGGAGCGCAAGTGTATCATTTTCCCATGAAAGATTATGCGAGCCAGCGGAATCACGGTTTGGAAAAAGCAAAAGGAGAGTGGCTCTTGTACGTTGATGCGGACGAGCGGGTCAGTAAAGAGTTGCAGAATGAAATTTTGGCAATCGTCAATCGTCAATCGTCAAACGTCAAACGTGAAAACGTCTATACGATCTACCGAAAAAATTATTACCTCGGAAATCATGAATGGCCTAAAAAAGAGAAGCTTGAACGTTTATTCCGGCGGGAAGGATTGAAAGGTTGGTACGGGAGAGTTCACGAATCACCAATGGTTGAAGGTGAAATAAGCGAATTGCACGCTCCTTTGATTCATTACACGCACCGCGATCTGTCCTCAATGACGAATAAAACGGTAGAATGGTCAGATGCCGAATCGGATTTACTTTTGCACTCAAAGCATCCGCGTATGGTGCCATGGCGGTTCATCCGAATCATGGGAACGAAATTTTTAGATTCATATGTTAAACAGGGTGGTTGGAAGGCAGGAACGGCAGGGTTGATCGAAAGCATGTATCAGGCGTACAGTTATCTCATCATTTACGCGCGGCTGTGGGAAAGGCAGAACCAAATGAACAATGAGCAAAGGATATAATTAGCAGGACTTACGCAATGACGATCTAAATCCGGTATCAAAACCGATTCTATTTCGTCATGCTGTCCGTCAGCCGACGGATCAGCATCTATAGATCCTGAACCAAGTTCAGGATGACGGTTTGATATAGGTTTTATATTAACTTTATGAACATCATTAAGAAATATCGGGGAATCATTCTCATTCTCGCCGTCTGGATTCTATTCAGCCGTCCGTATTTCTTCAACGGCCTCGTTCCGTTTCCCAGCGATTACCTGGTGGATTTTTTCCCGCCGTGGAACCAGTACTTCGGCCATCCGGTGAAAAATAACGCGATGCCCGACGTGATTACGCAGATGTATCCCTGGAAAATGCTCACGATAGAGAGCTGGAAAATGGGGCAGGTCCCGCGGTGGAATCCGTATCAATTCGCCGGAAATCCGCATCTGGCAAATTATCAGTCCGCGGTGTTCGCGCCGACCAATCTGCTTTTTTTTGCGCTCCCGTTTATGGACGCGTGGAGCATAGCGATTCTTTTGCAGCCATTGCTCGCCGGTTTGTTTACCTATTTATTTCTTATCCGATTAAAGCTAAGCAAGACCGCATCCGTTATCGGCGGCGTTTCGTTTATGTTCTGCGGGTTTATGGTTACGTGGATGGCGTATGGTACTTTGGGATACGCTGTTTTATATCTTCCGCTTCTCTTATACGGCATTGAGCGGTGGCACCAGAAAAAGGATATGCTTGGTATAATTCTCATTCCTCTTGCGGTCGTATTTTCCTTCTTCAGCGGGCATTTCCAGACGAGCATATACGTTTTTGGTTTAGGCTTGGCGTATGGGATATTCCGGATTTTCCTGCGGGACAAAACGGAAAAAAAGACAAAGCCTCTGCCGGTTATAAAAAGCCTGCTCATGACCGCCGGCATGTTTTCTTCAGGA
>DATEBW010000027.1:0-7326 GCA_035287165.1 Patescibacteria group bacterium
TACGATGTTTTAATATGTCATCTTGATTTTAAGGCCACGTCGCAAAAATAACATGAGCAGTATTTTGCTCTGCGGCCTTAGGGCGTGTAGCAAAATCATGGAGTCTATTTTGCGAAGTGCCCTAAAAGCTCCGTTTTGGTAAACCATGATTATTCTGAAACTAAAAGCGAAGGGGTATAGCTTACTGCCGTTCGCCGCTGACGAACCGTTTCTTTTTTTCCTCCCCTATTTGACCGTAAAATCTGCGCGCACGTTGAGTATTCAAATCATAAAAAAACTTCTCCCTCACTTCTTTTCAGTGAAGTGATTGAGAAGTTATGACTTGTTTTTCCCCGTCACCTCACCCCACAATTGTGAGGATAATGATGACAAGAATAACAACATGAACTTGTTTCATTAGTTACAGTTTAACAGAGTACAGAAAATAGTCAAGGGAACAATTTCGTTTCAGCCGTGCCGGATTGATACGGGATATTTGCTGTGACACCCGCGGTTTCGTGAAGGGCATATCAGCCGGATTGGGTTGATGCGGTACGCTCGCCGGAGAGCATAAAGCTCGTTCCGTGCTTTTTTACTTTGCCCCAGAAGCCCATTTTTTGTCGTTTTCCCTGAACCGCTGCAAACCACGTCCGGGACTCGGCAACTTTCTTGCGCAGTTCCCGTAACATTTTCAATACCCATTCTAAAAAGCGGACATGATAAATCCCCGGCTTTTCCGGCAATTGTTCCACCGAGAGCTTCGCCGCTTCCTGGAGAAAAAGCTTATTATCCTGTTCAAGCAGGGAAACCTCCCGTCGGATGAACGAGACCAGCTTTTTGATCTCTTCGTTTACCTGGAGGTTGTCGGCGCGCTCGCGGTACGAAAAAAAGATAAATTCCTGCGATCGCTGGCGTCGCTGAAACGGCGGGTAGTTCATGCGTTCCGGTGACATCATGTTCGGCATTGCCGGACGCTGTTCTGCCGAAGCGAAATCGCCTCCACCCTGCGGGCTTCGGGGACTGATACCCGTCAGATTCTGCACCATAGCAGAACCCAGTGCCTTCATCTCATTCTTGCTGGTGTCCTGCAGCTGTTCCAGAAAGTTCTGATGATACTTTGTTGGTTGTTTTTTGCTGGTATTTGTACTAGCCATACGCACAGTTTTAGACTACTATAAGTCTATAATAGTATACCACCCTCATTCAACCCTTTGCACACCACGTACAACCTATAAATTCAACAGCAAATCGAAGGTCTTCTGGCGCCGGAGGAGATCGGCGACGAGATATTGATTTTTTGCCAACGACTCACGCTCTTTTTCATCCTCCAATTTATTGAGCATACGGTCAATTTCATCTTTTCCGATGGTTACTTTCTCTTTATCCGCGATGTGTTCGAGTATAAATTCGAGAGCGACGGTCGTACGCATTTCCTGCTCATGGTTTTGCCGGATCTGTTGCGGCGTCAGATTCTTGCTTCGCGCGTACGTTTCTATCGTCAGGCCGAGCTTAGCGAGCTCATCGACCAGCACAGACAGCCGGCGGTCAACTTCTGCTTTGATGAGAATGGCGGGTATCGTAATATTCGCTTCCCGCACGAGATGGGTCAGGATAGAATCGAGCGTTTTACGGCGCTTTTCTTCCGTACTCTCCTGTTTTTGCTTTTCATCGATTTCCTTTCCGGGTAACCACAGGTCATCTCTCTTAAGTTCAGCCTTTGCCAGAGAAATGGTTTTTTTATAATCCGCGATAGAAAAAGAAGGTTTTTCGCATGTAAAAATGGTAACAATCCAATCCTTGTTTTCCTGTGCTTCGGAAAGCTTTATTTCAGGTTGTATGATCGGCTTGAGGTTATGGCGCTTGATCGCTTCGGCATAGACTTCAGGCACCATCGTTTTAATCATCTCTTCGTAAACTGCGCTCTTTTTCAGTTCTTTTTCAGCGAGTTCGCGGGGCGCCTTGCCTTTGCGGAAGCCCTTTATCTCAACCTCATTGATGAGTTCGTCCACCTTTTTCCCGTATCTGCTTTGGATTTCACTCCAGGGGATAGTGATGCCCAACTCAATCGTTCCGTCGTCCTGTTTCGTGAGTTTGGTATTCATACGATCAAAGGAGCAAAAGAACAATAATCAAAAATCAAACTAACAAATTCTTTGTTCTTTTGTAAATTTGTTTCGTTGTGCAATTGGATGATTATAGCATATTTTCCATAGTGTATTGACAAACGATAAATTCCTTGTTATTCTGATCGCCAAGCAAATCCTCATGGAGAAAAAGCAAACAAGTTCTACAACGACCGTGCTCGTCGTCCTGCTCGTCGTTGCCGCATTCGGCATCGGCGTTTTATGGCAGCGCCTGCAGGTTGCCGAACAGAAAAAAGTTGGCGGTGACACTGAAGGTACCGTCACACAGGAAGCCCCGAATCCCGCTCAACCCGCCACGGCGGACGATATTGCGCCGGTGACGGAAAAAGACCATATCCGTGGTAATACCGATGCGCCGCTGACGTGGATAGAATATTCGGATCTCCAGTGCCCGTTTTGCGCGAGCATCCATCCGAACCTTGTACGGCTCATGGATGAATATGAGGGCAAAATCCGCTGGGTATACCGACATTTCCCGCTCGACCAGATACACTCTGCCGCACGGCCGTCTGCTGAAGCGGCAGAATGCGTGGCGAGTATCGGCGGAGAAGACGCATTCTGGCGTTATGTTGATCTCGTATTTGAGCGACAAAGCGAATTAACGCCAGAAAATGTTGCTGATTTTGCGGGAGACATCGGGGTGAATAAGGCACAGGTGCAAGCATGTATCGAAGCCGGAACATTTAAAGACAGGGTAAATGAGGATTACAACAGCGGACTGGCAGCCGGCGTACAAGGTACGCCGAACAACATGGTTCTCGGGCCCGGCGGTGAAGTCCGCATCCTCCCCGGCGCTTTGCCCTACGATCAATTAAAAGCGACGGTTGAAGAACTTCTTTAAATTCCGTTCTATCGGATTGACACGCGATCGCCGACCGCTACCCCAAAGCGCTCAACCCATCCCGCGTTTACTTCGAGAACATGCGTGATTGGTTTTGGCGGGCGGTACGTCGGCAATTGACTGGTAAGCATATCCGGACGGGGTTGCGGGACGTTTTGATCAATGTGTATGATTTGATTATTCTGTATCCAGATGATATCGAGCGGAAATTGCATGCCGTGCATCCAGAAGGACTGGATCGTCGGCTGTTCAAATACAAATAGCATACCTCGGTTGTTATCGAGCGATTCTCGCCCTGATAAACCACGGGTACGCTCATCAGGCGTATCGGCAACTTCAGCAGCAACAGTTGCCTCCTTACCGATGCCGATGCTAATGAGCTTATCCGCCGGCTGAAAGCTTTGCCTGCTAGACGTTTGCTCAACGGGGCGCCGGAGAAAGAAAATGAGGCTTATAATGCAAGCAATCCCGATGAAAATTTCCCATTTTCTTGACCTCATGATAAAAAAAGTATACTCTATTTTCAGATTTCAGATTTCAGATTTCAGATTTCAGATTTCAGATTTCAGATTTCAGATTTCAGATTTCAGATTTCAGATTTCAGATTTCAGATTTCAGAAATCATAAATCTAAAATCATAAATTTTCATGAATTCGTATATTCGTAATAATTAGTAATTAGTAGCACAGCATATGGTTAAAGTTAAAAAGGCATCCGGTGAATTGGAGGATTTTTCAGAATCAAAACTGCGCGAGTCGCTCGTGCGCGCAGGAAGCGACGAAGGATTAATTGACGAAATAATGCACCACATAAAGAGTGAGCTTTATGAGGGTATTCCGACTGAATATATATACCGCCATATTTTTGACCTTTTGAAAAGTAAAAGCTCGCATCTGGTCGCGCGCTACAATCTGAAACGCGCCATTATGGAGCTGGGGCCGACCGGCTATCCTTTTGAGCGTTTTATCGCGGGAATACTCGATCAGTACGGATTTGCGACGCGCGTGGGCGAAATTGTCGAAGGGAATTGCGTAACTCATGAGATAGACGTTATCGCCACCAAAGACGATGCCCGCGTCATGATCGAATGTAAATTCCACAACCACGTCGGGACAAAATCCAAAATAAAAGATATTTTGTATACCTACGCCCGTTTTCTCGACGTGCAGGAAAAACAGAAGTTTACCGAAGCGTGGCTGGTGACGAATACCAAGCTTACGACTGATGTCTCCAGTTATGCGCGCTGCAAAGGCATGCGCGTGATTTCATGGAATTATCCGGAGGATTTCAGCTTGAGGTATTTGATCGAACATTCAAATCTTCATCCAATCACGTCCCTTGCGGACAGGACGCTTGAGGAGAAAAAACGGCTCCTGCAGGAAGGCGTCGTGTTTGTAAAGGATCTAAAGCACACGGAATGATGCAGGGTTGATAACAGGATCACCCGGGATTTTCTTCTCGCTGTTCTTGATCCAGAAGATATCCAAGCAATGCTTGAGTTATCCAGCTGTTTGGCGCAACATCACGAAATATTCCCCGATTGAGTGTATCCGGATTATCCCTAACCCATTGGTAGATTTCTCCGGATGTTGTATAGCCGAGCGTTCTTGCTTCTTCAATGGCTGCAGATAAAACTTCTCGGGTATCCTTCTCCGTTTTCTGCTCCACGTATCGTTGAACACGATCATACCAGGTCTTCTTGTAGGATTCTTCATCTTGTAAAATTGGAGTTCTTATTTGCTCTCGTTCATCAGACGTTAATTCATAATCTTTCGGAACATCTATGTCGAAAAAACCAGAGAGATCTGCTACTATGTTTTGATTTCCCCATACTCTTTCGACCAAGACGCTTAAACCCGCTTCTCTTACCAACCTATTTTCCAGCGCACGGGTATAATACTCTTTTACATCTCCCCACATTTCTCCGCCGAAAATCATCCGTGCGGTGTTGCGGGGTGAAAGTGGATAATAGTCATATATGCTCCCATGGAAACGCAGTAGTCGCAGCTCCCTTCTCACTCTGCCTCGTACAGCTGTTGGTGTTATCCCTTCTTCTTTTGCCAGTTCGGAAGGTGATTTTTTAACTCCGGTGTCAAGTCCATAATAGCTTCTCACCGTGGCAAGAGGTAATAAACTTTTATTTTGTTCGACAAGTTGCGCTTGAGTAATAGAAAATGCCCTGTCAACTCCTTGCCGCTGTTTGATTTCGGCCTCGGGAGAGAGCGGATGTTCTGATGATTGATAACCAAAATCTGCAATCATGTGTGTTTGTGGAGTGATGAGTAAATTTTTTAAGAATTCTGCAATTTTCCGCAGCGCGGGTTTAGGAAATTCTCCTGTATAGGAAAGGACGTCTCTTACCGTTTCAAGTCCAAGCAGTCGTAGTTTTTCTGCAGTTGGCACATTTGAGCGTCCCCAAATCCCGTCGAGCGGCTGATCTAAATTGACTCAACCGGTCTTTCCCTCCCCTCTAATATATCTGGAAAAAGCAAGTACCCCGGTGAGTCTTGAGGAAATAAACTTCTCGTGAACGGCGACCATTCAACCGGTGTTGTAGGATTAGTTATTTCGTTATCGGGTAATCCCCGGGGTTCTTTAAGTGGTTCAAGTTCTCGGCTCATTTGATACAGTTTATCACAACAGTCAATTTAGCTATGTCCTACGTACTTTAAAATCTTAATATATTAAAGTGCGAATAAGATTCGAGCATTGGCAGCTGTTGTAGTCTCTATTTCTTGAGGGCTCCTGCTTTTTAATTTTGATATAAGCGTTATTATCAGAGGCAGATTTTTTGGCTCATTAGGATATTCTTTTCTACTCCTTAAAGGTTCAGGAAGAAGGAACGGCGAATCGGTTTCGACGACGAGCAATTCCAGCGGAACTTGCTTTATAAAATCCTGTTTGGTAAGGTCGTACGTGACATCTCCGTCAACGCCGATGTACACGTGATGCGTAAGCGCAAAATCAAGTAACCGCCTGTCAGGTTCGCAGCAGTGAAACACCATCCGTCCTTCAAAATGAGTGTTCCAATTATTAATTAATAATTCCAGAAGCTCGTCTGTTGCTTCCCGATTGTGCAATATAACGCTTTTATTGTGGGTAATCGCTAACTGCAATTGTTCAATTAATAACTGTTTTTGCCGAGTTATAAATTCAGGCGTAACGTGATAAGACTCATATTTTGTTTGCTTATACACGTGCTTATCCAGCCCTATCTCCCCTCCTGCGACTACTTTCGGATGGGAAAGTAATCTATTGATGTTGGACAAATCATTTGTCATCCCGGACTTGATCCGGGATCTATCAGATTTTATAGATTCTGAATCAAGTTCAGAATGACGTGACATATACGTAAAGACATGATGGGGGTGTATCCCCACGGCGGCATAAACTCCTTCGTATTTTTCAGCAAGTTCTACTGCTCTTTTTGAGGATTCGACATCGGTTCCCGGGACGACGAAACGTGTTACTCCGGCATCTTTCGCTCGCTGAATAACTTCATCAACATTTTTCTTAAACCGCGAAAAATTGAGATGACAGTGGGTATCGAACATAGAGATGTACGCAATTATTTTCCGAAATCTTTCTCCTGGAGACCTGATTGTTTTATGATAGATTTTAATGTCCCTTTCGGCACAGTTTTTGAAGGATGAAATGAAACAGTGACCAGGTGTTTTCCCTTCTTAAGTCTTATATGGCTTCCCGCCGTTCGTACTTTTTCAAAACCATGAAAAAATAAAATACTGAGTACTTCTCTGGATTTAAGTAAAGGCAATTTTGACATCTTTGGTCAATAGTGTTGATCGTACATCATGAGCAACTGTAACGAGTATCTCCTCCACGAAAGCACCCTGAGGAATAGTTGTCGGTTTTTTGTCTTTTGGAATTGTTTCACATTCCTCAAGACGGGATAGAATGACTAATTCAAGAGCATCCTGCGCCATAAAGCGAGCTTCTTCTTTTGATTCTCCAAATGTCGCAATTTCAGGAAGTGCAGAAAAACTGACATTATAGACGTCAGTCTCTCCCTTTTCAAGAGTAAATACTGCTGTGTATTTATATAATTTCATATGAAATTAGTATAGCACACTATTTATAGGTGAGGAGAAATTGAGGTGGCAGTGCGTATCGAACATACACGAATTGTTCAATGAACAATGAACAAATTAACGAGGAACAAAAAGGGACTTTTTATTCTGAAGCTGATGCCCTTTTTAGGAAATAGGCCGATACGGTGGATAATACGGCAAGATATGCCATGGCGACAAACCAACCTTGTATTATCGTGGACTGGTCGCTCGGCTGGTAAAATCCCGCGTTGCGCAGGAGGACGAATATCCATGACGTACTTCCCCAAGCGTG
>DATEBW010000028.1:0-14434 GCA_035287165.1 Patescibacteria group bacterium
CAGCTGTTCCGCAACGCCCTCAAAAGGAGAACCGGCGGTAATCCCGCGCCCAATGCCGCTGACTATGCCTTTCGTCGCTGATCCGCGGAACTCACCAAGCGGCGTGCCGAGCGCAATAACGAGCTGACCGACTTTTATACTATCTGAATCTCCCATCTCAACCGGCTTTAGCGCTTGTCCCGATCCTGCCGAAGGATTTATTTTTATAATCGCGATATCATTTGCCGGATCACGATACACGTTTTCAACTTCGTAGGAAGTATTATCAGACGTAATAATTTTGTATGACGCGTCTGCGTTATCGACCACATGGCGTTTTGTGACGATTAAACCTTCTCCGGATACGATAAATCCGGACCCGATATCCGCCTCTTCCCGTTGTGTGCTTCGTTGTCTGGGCGCTTGAAAAAAGCCGAAAGGGTCAAACGGGTCATATTCAAACACCGGACGATCCTGAACAATGCCGACGGTAACCACCGACGGGCTTACTTTTTCAACGACATCAATGACCACCGATTCTTCGCTGACGATGCGTATTTTTTCACCTTCCGGTCCCGTGACAACGCGGTCTTCTGCTTGCCGCTGTATCTGCTGCAGAATAGAACGCCAGTCAATGTCAATTGCACCTGACCACAGAGCAAACGCGATAAACAATGTTCCGATGATAACTATAGTAAAGAAGCGCCTCATGGTCACTAAGGGATTAGGGAACAGGGCTTAGGGAATAATATTCTGTTATTTAATAAACTAATCGCTACTCTCTATTCCCTATTCCCTAATCTCTAATCCCTCGTTAATATCTCTATTCCCTTTTCCAGTTGCTCGTCTATGTCCACAGTTGCCGGATCATCGGCAATCACGACATCCGGCGTCAGTCCGGTGCTATTGATCCAGGTTTCATCAGGAAGCAGCCATTTCGCCGTGGTGATATGAAGCCCCGCCCCCTCCGGCAATTCCTGCCGCTCCTGAATGGAGCCCTTTCCGAACGATTGTTCGCCGACAAGCTGTGTGCGCTTATGCACACGTAGGCTGCCGGCAACGATTTCACTAGCCGAGGCGCTGCCTTTGTTGATCAGCACGACCAGAGGAATTTTGGTGAGTTTGCCGGATTTCTTTACCGTAAATGGTTCTTTTACCCCGCTCGCATTTTCCTGAATCACGACGATTCCCTCCGAAATAAATTCCGAGACGATCGTGACTGACTCGTGTAAATATCCGCCCGGATTATTGCGCAGATCTAAAATCACCCCTTCGCATTTGCTCGTCCCGTCACCGCACGTACCGACTATGGTGTTTATGTTCTTCTCCCATTCGAGATTGGTGTGGTCGCCGAATTGATACAGGCGCAGTATTGCAACGTTTCGTTCAAACGAAACTTCCACCGACGGCACCTGTATCATATCCCGCAATATGCTTATATCTACGGGCTCATCTCCTCCTTCATGAAGTACGGTTATTTTGACCGATTCCCCTTTCGGTCCCCTGATATGCTCGACTGCTTCAGGAACCGTCCATCCGAATGTTTCAACGTCATCAACGGAGATTATCCAGTCGCCCGCGCGAAGCCCTGCACGCTCTGCCGGCATGCCCTTGAGCGGCGCGATGACGATGATCCGGTCGTCTTTCATGCCGAGCTGTGCGCCGATTCCTTCGAATCTTCCGTTCAGATCTTCTGCTGCCTGCTCGTTTTGTTCAGGGGGCAAAAATACGGTATACGGATCGCCGATTGCGGCGGTCATACCTTTGATTGCTCCCCACACCATGTTCTGATAGTTAATTTTTGATTTATCTATATAATCGCGTTCAAGCCGCTTCCATACTTCCCAGAACAGGGAAAAATCAACATCGCGGTTATCGGGAGGCGTGGTATTAGTCACCTCAACCCGCGGCAATGTTGAAGCGGAAAAATCCACCTGGATGTCCCTTTTTCCCAACCAATACCCTGCCCCTCCGGCAAGAAGCAAAAGGGCGGCCATTACGATAAGGCGTCGGAATGTTTGTTGAGACATGGATATATATCCTATCAGACAACAGAAAACCGATCAACCTATTGAGGGACAGGTTATTCGGTTAGTCGATTGATAGGTTAATCGGTCACTACACCGGCCTGACGACAAAGGGCAA
This sequence comes from Patescibacteria group bacterium, assembly GCA_035287165.1. Taxonomy (GTDB): domain Bacteria; phylum Patescibacteriota; class Microgenomatia; family 2-01-FULL-40-14; genus DATEBW01. The sequence goes on from DATEBW010000028.1 coordinate 2,125, forward strand.
TAAAGCCAAATGCCGTGCGCGTTTAATTTCGCGCGTCAGCCGACGCTGGGTTTTGGCGTCGAGTCCGGTATTTATACGGGGAAGAATCTTTCCTCGCTCGGTAACGAAATGCGAGAGCGCCTCCCATTTTTTGTACGACGGCTGTTCACCCTCCGAAAATACCCGCATTTGTTCGATGATCGGCGTAATTCGAGGGCGACGGGTATATCTGGTTTGTTTTCGTTTCATATATTCTTAGATTACAGACTTAAGACTTAAGACTTCAGACTTTAGATAATAAATCGACGTGTTAATTTCTAAATCTTAAGTCTATTGTCTAACGTCTTAAAAGGGTATGTCTTCAGGCGGGACGTCTTCCTGCGTTTCTTTCTTTTTCGATTTTGTATCTCCTGAAGGTTGATTCTTGTTTGCTGAAGCTTTCTTTTTTGTTTCTTCCTCGCCGGTTGATTCAGAAGCGGATTCGGCTGCTTGAGATTTATCTACGGTTTTTTCCTGGTCTGCAGGTTTGGCCGTATCTTTGGACTTTAGGCTATCCGGTGAATCCTGCCTTGCTGCGGCCGGGCGGGAATCGTCGTGTCCGGCCGGCTGGTCGGCATTGTCGCGGCGCGAATCGAGGATAATCATGTCTTCTATAACAGTCTCTGTCGTTGTCCGCTGTTGGCCGTCTTGTCCGGTCCAGGAACGCGTCTGGATACGTCCCTCCACATATATCTTGCGGCCCTTGGAAAGGAACTTTCCGCAGATTTCTGCGAGCTTTTGCCATGCGACGATGCGGTGAAATTCAACGTCTTCTTTCTTTTCGCCGCTTTCGGTCACCCACTGTCGGTTGGTCGCCACGCTAAAGGTACAAACAGCTGTTCCGCTCGGCGTGTACCGAAGCTCCGGGTCGCGGGTGAGGTTTCCGATCAGAAGTACTTTGTTGAGAGATCGTGATGCCATAATCAGTCGGGTTTTACCACGAGAGAACGGATAATATTCTCATTTAAACGCAGGGCCTGGTCAAGCTTGCGACCTTCACCATTTTTGAGTTCGACTTTCGCGTGAATGTATGTTCCTTCCTTCAGGTTTTTGATGGGATATGCCAATAATCGCTTCCCCCAATTTGATTTATTCATGACACTGATGTCGAGTTTCTCGATGATAGCATCTACCTGTTCCCCTGTCAATTCAGGCTTGAAAATAAGGGTTAATTCGTATGTTGCCATGGGGGTAATTATACCATACACCTATCAACCGAACAACCTAACAGAATAACAATTCAACCAACTTGTTAATCGGTTAATCGGTTAATCGGTTTTATCCGTACAACTGTTTCTTCCTCCATATCCTCCACCTCATATCCCCGAGCGAATAATTGTTTACGTATCGTATCCGCCTCCTCCCATTTTTTTTCATTCCGCAACTGTTCACGTCTCGTAACCAATACTTGAATGTCTTCTGGTATTTTTTGCTCATTGCTCATTGCTCCTTGTTCATTGAGTCGAAGTCCGAGAATTTCATCAAAGCTCGCCAGCAAATCGTACTTATCCTCGGAAGGAACGTTGCTCTTAATCGTCCCCCACAAAACGGCGATTGCCTGTGGGGTATTTAAATCGTCGCGTAAGGCTTTTTCAAACTCCGTCCGCAACCGGTCAATTTGTTCCTGCTTTTCTGGAGAAAGCGTTGTGCGCTTTGATGATTCATTTTTTCCACTACGATAGTGTGCCAATTGTGCAACTATTTTCAAGCGCGCCTCCCGCGCCGCCGTTAATCCTTCCCACGTAAAATTAAGCGCTTTGCGATAGTGTGTGAGCAAATATAAATACCGCAGATCCATCGGATCGAATCCTTTTTCAATCACTTCATTCAATCGGTAATAATTTCCTAAACTTTTACTCATTTTTTTTCCGTCCACCATGAGAAATGCATGATGCATCCAAAATCTGACGAATTGTTTACCGGTTGCACCTTCGCTTTGCGCAATCTCGTTCGGATGATGAATAGAAAGATGATCAATACCGCCGGTATGTATATCAATTGTTTCACCGAGATATTTCATACTCATGGCACTGCACTCAATATGCCATCCGGGAAATCCGTCTCCCCACGGACTATCCCAGTGCATCGTATGATCTTTGAACCTTCCGACTCGCTTAAACCACAAGGAAAAATCCGCCGGATGTTTTTTCTGTTCTCCCGTTTTAACGTCTTCCCTGAAGGCAACTGCCTTCTCAGCAATAGATTGGCCGAACAGATTTTCGTAATTTCGAAATTTCGTAATATCGAAATACACTGCCTCCGGCGTATCGTACGCATAGCCTTTTTCAAATAGTTTGTTAATAATGGAAATTTGCTCGGCAATGTGTCCGGTAGCGCGCGGTTGAATGTCCGGAGGTATAATAGCAAGGAGTTTCATGTCTTTGTTAAATTCTTCTTCAAAATATTTTGCGATATCCCACACGGTTTTTTTCTCACGCTTTGCTCCTTTTTCAAGCTTATCTTCCCCCTCGTCGGCATCGGAAACCAGATGGCCGACGTCCGTAATGTTTTGCACATGCTCTACATCATATCCGGCGGATTTAAGAATACGTTTTAGAATATCGTCCATGACATATTTCCGTCCATGGCCGATATGGGGATAATCATATACGGTCGGTCCGCAGGTATATAGGGTAATTTTCGGAGGATTTAATGGTGTAAATTCTTCGATTTTCCGGGTAAGAGAGTTGTAAAGTTTCATATGAATTTATAACTTCAGATTTATGATTTATCTGGCGGAGCCAGATCCCGCTCCGCGGGATGATTTATTTAATTCTAAAATCTAATAACTAGGATCATTTCGAAATCTACACCATCCGTCATGCTGAATTCATTTCAGCATCTTATTAGATCCTGAATCAAGCTATAGTACTTAAGCGATAGCGAACGTATTCAGGATGACGGTTTTGAAATAGGCTTTATATTGTGTAATGTGATTGTTAATTTGTTAATTTGATCCTATGCTGTCTGCCGCATCTGGTCCATTTTCTTTTTCTGGAATAATTTTCCGATTTTTGGCATGCCTATTTTCGGTTTTGTTGAAGGCTCTTCAAGTAATTGTCTCTTCTTTTTTTCCTCTTCCTGTTTCTTTTCTTCTTCGGCGAGAAGCTCTGCCTGTTCCTTTTGGCGTTCTTTTTCGTCTTCTTCCTCGTGAAAGCGCTTTTCTGCGTCCTGTTGCATACCGATCAGCCGGCGGACTTCCGAGAGATGCTTTTTATCCTCTGCTTCCTGTTCTATTTTTTTCTGTTGCCAATCATCCTGCTGGTTCTGTTGAGAAGACGATGAAGGGGTAATTGACTCAATACTAGTTTCTGCGGTATCGGCTATTCCTTGAGTAGTGTTCTCGACTACTTTTTCAGACAATTCATCGGTTCCTTCGCGTATTCTTCTCTGGATAGCAGCTTTAATTGCGACTGGTTTCATAATGGAATTTCAGATTTATCTGGCGAAGCCAGATCCCGCTCCGCGGGATGATTTATGATTTCAGATTTAATTCATTCGGATCATTCGGATGTTATTCGGATAATTCGGATCGCATCATGCAAATCCCAATTGAATTTTTGCTTCTTCGCTCATTTTTTCCGGTCCCCATGGCGGATCAAACGTGAGATTTATCGAAATCCCGCCGACGCCTTCTATCTTTGAAACCTTGCTTTTCACTTCCTCTTCAATCGTGGTAAAGAGCGGACAGCCGATCGTCGTGAGCGTCATCAATATCTCGACATCATTATTATCAACCGTAACTTCATATACCAGTCCTAAATCAACAATACTGATCCCGAGTTCAGGATCAAGAACATCATACAACTTATTCATAACGGCTTTTTTAGTAAGCATAGTGGCCAAATTCTAAATTCAAAATACTAAGCTCCAAATAATACTGAAATTTTAATACAAAAATCACAAACTTTTTAGGATTTAGAATTTGTGATTTAAGAATTTATTTGGAACTTCGAATTTAGAATTTAAGATTTCTTAATACTCCCGTCTCCCTTCAATCGCCCGGCTTAAGGTAAGCTCATCCGCATATTCGATGCTCGCTCCCGATGGAAGTCCATAGGCTAAACGCGAAATTCTTATCCTGTTTGCTGTTTGTCCCGCGGAGCGGGATCTGGCTTCGCCAGACTGTTTGCTGTTCGCCGTTAGCTTCTTAACAATGTACATACACGTCGCCTCCCCTTCCATATCGGGATTCAGTGCTAATATAATTTCTTCAACGGGTACTTTTGCAATACCATTTGTTCTTTTGACGAGTTGATCTATGCGGATGTCTTCGGGCCGGATATTATTTAGGGGATCAATTCTACCGTGAAGAACATGATAGAGTCCATGAAATTTTCCTGATTTTTCGACGGCTAAAATATCAATGGGTTGTTCAACGACGGCAATAATAGATGCATCGCGCCGGTTGTCCGAACAATACATGCACGGGTCTGTTTCCGAAATATTATGGCAAATACTGCACTCTACAGTGTTTTTCTTTAAATTTGAAAGCGCTTCGGCAAATGACTCCAGTTCCTGCTGCGGGACATGGAGTAAATAGAACGCGAGTCGTTGGGCAGATTTCGGCCCTATACCGGGCAAGCGCTGAAACGCGTCAATAAGATTCTGTAATGGCCGGGCAAGTTTCATGTAAATTGGTTTTAACGATCTTCAACAGACGGGCCGGTAGGTGTAACAGTTATTTTTCCACCGAGCGTGGTTTCAAAGACTTCGGTAGAACCTAACATAATTGTATGCAAAGCGATGTTAGTGTCAGTGATCACGTGAGTATAATTTACCTGCTTGTCTTCTGGACACTCTGTATCGCAATAATCCTTAACTATCACGCGTCCGTCTATCAAGTTGGTGTAAAAAATCTTAGTCTGATTATCTTCAACATGATAATGTCCTGGTTTGTTCAGAAAGCTACCTCCTAGTTGTGTTTCAAGCTCGACATTAGTTCCCATAATATACTCTCCTCCTTTCCAGGCAGAGAATGAGGGTAGTATAGCACACGGTGCGGGAGAAAACTGCCTAGTCACTATGTTTGAAAGATGATGGATTCTATAGGGATTTCTGATCGCTCAAGATCGAGGAGTTTACATGTTTCATCAACGTTCCGATGCGGGTAGATGTAATACTGTGTTGCGCGCCCGTCAAAGATAGCATCGTTGTTCCACATCGCATCAACCGTAATGACTGCATGCCAACCACATGCTATTGTATGCGCAGGTTTTTGGACAATGTTTGATACGAGAATTGGTCCTTCTGGAAAATCTCTAGACAGCATCTGATCGGGTGGAACGGGAAACTGTTCTCCATCAGCAAAGGTAACGATTATTGAATGATCTGATTCGGGAGATGATGTCATATATATAGTGTAGAGCATATATTGAAACGATCAATTAAATTCTGCAATGGCCGGGCAAGTTTCATAGTGGCATGATATCATGGCTTCAAAACCGGAGAAGCTTCGCTTACTTGAATAAGTTTCTTATCAAAACTTGCGATATTTTCATTGTGCGCAACTGAAGCAATAATGCAATCAGCCATATCCAGCTGGGACTGTTCATAGTAAATGACCGCTCGGTATATATACGATGAAACAGTCATAGCATCACATGCACAAATAAAAGTAAAAGTCTTGGTTACATCTTCGCGCGTCCTTTGATAGACCGATCCGGTCAGCACGTATTCCAGTTCCGGAAATACAACGTCGGGAATGTATATATTTTTTTTAGTTGCAATAAGTTTTTTTACTTCTGAAGCTTTCCGAAGATCATCTTTAACAAAGTATCTTATAAGAGCGCTGGTATCGAGAATGATCATAGCGCCTTATGTTTCTCCCTCACACGCGTTCGTATGGTTTCTTTCATCTCTTTTTTTGTCATGCCCCGTTTCTGGTGAAATATCCCATACATATCTTCTACGGATGGAGCTCTTTTGATAACGATTTTTTCACCTGAAATAGACAGGATCATCTTATCGTTTGCCTTGAGATTAAAATGATCCCTCAACAGTTTCGGGATTACGATCTGCCCTTTTTGTGTAAGCGTAGATGCGGTGTACATAGTGCTACTGATTATATAGAGTAATACTTATACTGTCAAGTAACACCGGGTATGCCTAGGACAACAAGTATCCTGTCTTAGGATTTTAATGGTCGGGCATGTTTCATAAAGCGATGCGAATGATGCGATCCGCCGGCTGGCGGACCGAATGATACGAACAGGTCAACTGATTATTGACCGTAGACAATTTACAATCTTCAGTTACAACTGCTTCAGACTGATCTTCCCCAGTATTCTTTCGTTCGTCGTATACTTTCTTCAGCTTCTTGTGAAGTGTTAACCCAAACCTCTCCATCAATGAGTTGTGCTTGTTTCAGGCTGTGCAATACCTTATAAATATTAGCTGTTTATACCGCAGAATGGTCGCCTACATTTCCAGAACCGGATGTCGCAGATCTTCTCTCCCAATCCTGGATGTTAGCTTGGCCTTCTTCAGCAGTACTAATCCACTTTTGTCCCTCAAGAGGCTCAATTGAAACATTACTGACATCTTGACACCAAATCCTGATATAAGCCGTGGCTTCATCTAAATTCATTGCGGGAAACTTCCCAGTATTTCCTATATTGCCGACAGTCTGGTCATCAGGAAATAATACTAAATACGCTTTTCCTTTTTCTGGTGACATATATATCCCCTCCTTCCCGGGCAAAGTGTGAGGGTAGTATAGCATAAACAGGTAATTCGTAATTGGTAAATGGTAATTGGGTAAAAAATTTCTTAATTTCCCAATTTCCTAATTTCGGTAGACAGAAGGTTAGCAACAGACACCACTTGAAGTTTAGGAAATAATTGATTATCCGGAAGTACAATCGTATCCGTAACGAATACTTTTTCAACCGGTGAATTCTGAAGTTGCTCAACTGTTCCTTCAATAAAATCCGCGTGGGTTGCGGCAAGATAAACGGCAGACGCTCCTTTTTCTTTTGCTGCTTGGGCGGCGTGGATAATTGTTCCTCCCGACACGATCACATCGTCGGGAATAACGACGATTTTGTTTTTCACATCGCCCGTTATTTCAACGACTTTTGTTTCATGTTGTCCTTCCAAATTTCTTAATTTTTCGACAATGCCGATTTCGGCGTCAACAGAAAATGTCATTCCGGACTTCGACCCACCTTGACTCCTATCCGGCGAGGCAGGTCCGGAATTTTTAGATTCTGAAACAAGTTCAGAATGACGGGAAGTTATGTCCTCGTCCAACGCGTCTCTGAATTTCCGGGTGCGCTCCACTCCGCCCTGGTCGGGAGAAAGGATAATAATCCGGTTTCCGTCATGCTGAACTTGTTTCAGCATCTGTTGATTACTTTGATTCATAGATCCCTAAACAAGTTCGGGATGACGAATCACAATCTGCTCACCCGCCGTTTTTGCCAAAAGTGGCAGTGCTGACAAATGCGTTATCGGTATGTCAAAAAAACCAGTTAATTGCTCCTCGTGTAAATCAATAGTAACCAACTCATCCACGCCCACCGACTGAATAAATTTGACTATAACGCGTGCAGAAACCGGTTCTCCGGGCAGGTGCTGCTGGTTTTGCCGGGCGTATCCGAAATACGGCATGACGGCAATAATTTTATTTGCCGCAGACCGTTTCAGCGCATCGACCAGAAGAAAAAACTCCATATAAGAATCATTAACGGGATTTGATGTCGAGGCGATGACGATGCAGTTTTCCCCGCGTACCTCTTCTTTAATAACGGGTTTTAATTCACTGTCACCGAATTTGATGAGTTCATAGGGCGAAAGAGGAAGATTAAGCAGTTTTGAAACAGATTCTGCGAGGATTTTTGAACGCGACCCTGCATAGAGTTTCATGAAGAGAGTGTAGCAGAAAATTCTAAACCCGTCTATTATTAATTCATGTTACGCTATATGTGTCATGCTGAATTCATTTCAGCATCCCGGTGAGATCCTGAAACAAGTTCAGGATGACGATAAATGCGTAAGGTGAGTTATTAATACACATAAAACAAAAAGTGGTATATTATAGATAGCTCCGATCGCACTAAATTTCAACTTTGGCTTCTATCCGGAAACCGCCCCACGATATTCATCCAGAATCTGTCGTGTCCTGCAGGCCCGCAAGAGACCTGTCCGTATCTATGTTCTAAATCATAAAATCTTTCACTGTCAGGAATAACTGCTCCATTGGTTAACAATGTAGCGGCAGGACAACAATCAGGAACGGCACTGGCCGGTGAAGCATTATGTTTTCCTCTCAAATAAACAGGGCACTTTCCCCGCTGGCTACAAGGTGTTATGACGGTATCGGCCTCCTGAAATTGAGTTCTGTACATCGACCGTAATTGCAAGTTTATTTGGTAATCGGGAGTATACGAAAATGTAGTCTTCACTAAAATAGTTTTTTCAATTGGTTGAACGTCATGGTTTGGAGATATAATGGGTCGTATTCTTTCGGTCATAGTTTCATGTTCCTTCTTTCCAGCTGTTTAAATAATTTTTCTGCTCTTTCGATAACCGGTCGATCGTTATGCCCATCGCTTTTAATTTTAATACTGCCACGTTCCGGTCAATCTTCTGCGGTAGCCGGTAGACTTTTGGTTTCAGCGTTCCCTTCCGCTTCACAAACCATTCTGCCGCCAGCGCCTGGTTTGCGAAACTCATATCCATCACTTCAGACGGATGTCCTTCCGCGGCGGCGAGATTAACCAGGCGGCCTTCGCCGAGCACATAGATCTTTTTGAATTTTGAATTTTGAATTTTGGGATTGTTTCGTATTTCGGATTTCTGATTTCGAATTTGATACTCAACCACGTTTTCCCGTATCTCGCGTTTACTCTTTGCAATTCTCTCAAGTTCTTTCATCTCTATCTCGACATCAAAATGGCCGCTGTTTGCAATAATTGCGCCGTCTTTCATGTGCTGTAGGTGATCAACGGTAATAACGCTTTTGTCTCCGGTGACGGTTACAAATACATCACCGTGACGTAATGCTTTTTTCATAGGCATGACCTGATATCCATCCATAACTGCTTCGAGTGCGCGGACGGGGTCGATTTCCGTTACAATCACGTGTGCGCCCATTCCTTTTGACCGCGCGGCCAGTCCCCGACCGCACCAGCCGTAACCTGCTACGACAAATGTTTTTCCGGCAATCAAAATATTGGTAGCGCGGATAATGCCGTCAATCGTTGATTGTCCCGTACCGTATCGATTATCAAAAAAATGCTTGGTGTCAGAATCGTTTACTGCGAGGACCGGAACTTTCAGAACGCGGTGCTTTTCCATGGCGCGCAGACGGATGACGCCGGTCGTCGTTTCCTCTGAAGAGCCGAGGAATTCCCAGGATTCGTTTTTGGAATTTAGAATTTGGAATTTAGAATTTGTTTGGAGCTTCGAATTTTGAATTTCGAATTTGTGAAGTTCATTTATAAGATCCGCCCCATCATCCATCGTAATATTTGGTTGAATATCAAGAGCCGCAGTTAAGTGCCGGTAGTATGTTTTGCTATCTTCCCCGTGAATGGCAAATACGGGGATCTTATAATGTTTAACGAGCGCAGCTGCCGTATCGTCCTGTGTAGAAAGCGGATTAGAAGCAGAGAGTACAACTTTTGCCCCTCCCGATTTGAGCGTTGCCATGAGATTTGCTGTTTCAGTCGTGACATGAAGACAGGCCGCAATCGTGAGTCCCTTGAAAGGTTTTTCTTTCTTAAATCGCTCTTTGATCGAGTTTAAGACGGGCATGCGGGATGTGGCCCATTCAATTTTCTTTTTACCGCGGTCTGCCAGTTTTATATTTTTAATGTCGTATTGCATTGTCATCGCGAGCGAAGCGATCTTATATTTGGGATTACCTCGTCGTTCGTTTCACTCACTCCTCGCAATAACAAGTGAGTCTTAATAATTCTCGTTATATCGTTTCCAGAACTCATTTTTACTGTAAGAATGTTCCATTGTACCATAGTTTTCTACCGCATAAGCGGCGGCGACGGAACCCATTTGCCCGCAAACTTTCAATGGTAACTGCTTTATATAACCTGCTAAAAATCCTGACCGGTATGCATCCCCTGCGCCCGTAGGATCAACGACCTTATGAACGATCGATGGTTTAATGGTAAATTTCTTATTTCCTTGCTGTATGACAGAACCGTTTTCTCCAAGCGTCGTAGCTACTATTTGAGTATCCTTCAAGGTTAAACCTTGAAGTTTTTCATGGCTTAACCTCTTCTGAAGCAGAGATAATTCATAATCGTTCCCGAACACTATTTGTGCATATCTGACACCCTTTCTAAGCGTTTTTTCGGATAACGACGGAATATAAAACGCCGGATCAAAGGCAAATGGTATGTGTAATCCTACGCATTCGTCGACATAGTTGGCAATCCCTTCTTCCCCGCAAGGAGTCAATATGGCAAACAATTGCTTGTTCGTTTTAGAAAGTTCAGAAATAACGGGTTTAAGATGATGGTCCTTGCTATCCGACATCGCCGCTTTGCTGTATCCCCATATTTGGTTATTTGCTTCGTCCGTGATCGCGAACCCGCTCGCGGTGAGCTTATTCTTGATTATTTTTATGTATGACGTATCAATGCCGTTTTTTTCAAGGAATTTTCTATAGCGGTCGAAGTCATATCCTGCTGTCGCGACGATTACCGGCCGTATTCCTAATAAGGCGAGCGAGTATGCCTGGTTTCCTGCAGTCCCTCCGAAATTTACAGTATGCGTGTCGGTCGCAAATGATACGTTTATCTGGTGGATTTTGTCCGGAAGGATATAGGAAGAGAATTTCCCCGGTAGATTCAGTATCTGGTCGTACGCAAGAGAGCCGGTAACAATAACTACTTCATGAAACATGGAACACGTAACATGGAACAATAAACATCACGAATTAGTTTCATAATGCTCCATGTTATGTGTTACGTGTTATGTGAGTTACTCGCCTCCTCTCATACTCATAAGAGCCTTTGCTGCAATCTGCTGGGATTTTTTGAGTGCTTCTTCTAATGCGTCGGCGACGTGAGTAGCGGGTTCGCCGTCGATCGTAAGCTCTTTAATTTTCTGGTCTCCGGTCATGACAATTCTGACGCCGTCTTTTTCGACAACGATTTCCTCTTGCGCCAGCACCTGCTGCATTTGTTGCGCCTGTTGACGAAGGCTATTTAAATCTCCAAGTCCTTTTAATGGATTAAACATTTTGCTTACACCTCCTCCTTGATCTGTCATCGCGAACGAAGCCGGGTCGTACTCGGCGAAGCGTGGCGATCTTTGTAAGATTGCCGCGTCACTGTGTTCCTCGCAATGACATTTTAAGTATTACAGTATTCTATCACAGCCAATTCGAGAGGCAATGACGGAATAAAGCTCGTCTTTGTCTCGAGGTACGCACGGGACAGTAACCTGATTAACCGATCAATATCATCTGTTTTAAATTGATCATTTGGCAGGTTGATAGTTTGGTCATTTAATTCGATGCCGTGTTTGGCTAACAGCATGCCGTGTAACCGTTCGACTAATCCTGCGATCAATGCGATGAAATCCACCCCATCTGTTTCTCTTTGCTGAATATATTCCAGCGCCTCTTTCGTTTTTTTTGCGGATAAGAGTAGTAGTATCTCGTCGTCAAAATAGGCGCCGGTTAATTTCTCAATCTCTTTTTTTTCCAATGCTCTTTCGGATACAGCCTGTTCGAGCAGTTTCGTCGCGTCGCGGAACGAGCCGTCCGCGGCCCGGGCGATTACGGACAGCGCGTCATCGGAAATAGCCAATTTTTCACCGGTGACCACTCGGCGCAAGCTGCGAATAATTTCTTCATCATTCGCCCGCGTAAATCGCAGAACGAAGCAGCGCGACACGATAGTTTTCGGAAGTTTATGCGCTTCGGTCGTCGCCAGGATAAATGAGACGTGCGGCGGTGGCTCTTCGAGCGTCTTGAGAAGCGCGTTGAATGCTTCAGTCGTCAGCATGTGGACTTCATCGATGATATAGACTTTCTTCCTTCCCATCGCCGGAGACAGGCTTATCCGCTCACGCAGATCGCGGATTTCATCGATTCCCCGATTGGACGCCGCGTCAATCTCGTAGACATCGATGTGATTTCCCCGCGCGATAGCGAGGCAGTTTTCGCACTGGTTGCAAGGCTCGATACGGGAAGTTTGAAGTTGGAGGTTAGAAGTTTGATTTTGAAGTTTGATAGGTTGATTTTTTGAAGGGTGAATAATCTTCTTCTCTTTCAAATTATCTGATAATCCAACTTCATTATCTAATTTCCCACCTC
>DATEBW010000029.1:0-3629 GCA_035287165.1 Patescibacteria group bacterium
AAGAATTGGAACGCCAAGTAGCCGATGAACTTAAAAATATCAGATTTTCAGATGAATTCAAACAAAAAATACATGAGAAGGCCAAAGAGTTAATCCAGCAAACACGGGAGAATCGTAATCAAGAGTTACAAAGCCTCAGAAACAAGGTAAAAGCACTAGAATCGAAACGTAACGTGTTGGAAGATAGCCTATTGGATCAGACGATAGAGAAGGAAATGTTTAAGAGGAAGCACACGGAAATAAACATCGAAATTCAAGGTTATGAGAATGACATGGCCAATATCGAAAACCAACGAGGTTTTGACGTTAATTTAGCCGCTGAAATCCTTGATCTGGATACCAACCTATATGAAACCTATCAGAAGGCCGTATTTGAAGCCAAGAAACATTATTTGTCTATATTCTTCGACAGAATTGAGGTTTTTGACAAAAAAATCCAACATGTAACCTATTCGCCATTGTTTCAAAAACTACTTGATGCCGAAAAGGTTACAGTTAGTACAATCAGGCTCCGCGGCCTGGATTCGAACCAGGAACCTTAAAGTTAACAGCTTTCTGCTCTACCGTTGAGCTACCGCGGAATTTCAAAGTACGTCCACGATTTTACCACCGAATAAAGCAAAAATCCACCCTGATTCAGTGGGTGGATAACATATGTCAGCATGGGTGACCCGGCTACGGTGGTGAGCGACTTTCCAAATATCGTTGTATCATCTTTTTTCCCATATGCTTTTCTTTACATATGAAATAATCTGTTTTTTAGGGAGTGAACGGTCTTTTACTTTATCGGTTGAATTCATATAAAAGAATAACTGTTCTTTAAAACGGATTGTCAGCGGAGAAAAACCTTGGCTAAAATATAAACGGGCAGTGTCCATACATCCTTCCTAAACTACCGTAGAGGATAACGCAACGGATTGAGAAACAGATGAGAGAAGTGTAAGAATTACGAAAGATTTAGAAGGTAACCGTATTTCCGGTCGGAACGATTTCAATCCACACGATGCCGGGGTTAAAGGAGATTTCCTTTCCCTTATCGTCCAAATACTTGGTTCTGTTTGTTCTGCTCTTTTTCGACCACGAACCTTCAATCGCTTTACCGTCCATGAAAATAATGGCATCCCCGCCGCCGATAGTTTTGTATAACAAATGTTTATGTTCATCTACCGAGCCGGTTTCAGCGGTAAACTGTACCACGACATTTTTCGCCGTCAACTGCGTATCGGTCAGCAAATCTTTATGTATCTCCCCGCCGGTGAGGCGTTTATATTCATTCAGCTCTTTATCGTACTGCCAGGTGACATCGTATCCATCGTATCCCTTCCAAAAATAGAGATCAGCTGTCATGACTGAGCCGCGGTCCGAGGGCGCGGCATCTTCCTTAAACTTCCACGGGGTAAAATCTTCATCCCACGACACTCCCTCTTCATCAACATTTGTCCAGCCGCGCTCTTCCGCGATGTCATACAGATTTTCTGACAGGCATACCATCTGGTGCTCGGTAGCAACCGGCTTGCCGGTACGGTCAGGATTGCGATAACAGTCGGGGAATGATATGCCGAACTGGTCGAGGTCTTTGATGCCGTACTGGCCGATCTGGCAGAGCGCCTTTGCGCGGGTATCTACAGTCGGATCGCTGCAACGGCCCGCGCCGCCGACATGGTTATACAGCGCGTCGTACTCCGATACCCAGTCGAGGTAATAGGTGCGCGCGGAACGAACCGGCGCAAGCTCGGTATTTTCGGCAACACCGCAGTAAAAAACCGCTAAAAAGCGCGTAATGCCGCCTTCCGCGACCGATTCATAGACAATATCCGCCTTGGAGAGTCCGGAATGCGGGCGGGCGTCCGTCGAGTTTTCCAGCATGACGGCGAGCGGACGGCGCGTTTCCCACATCTCGCGTTCCGGTTTAGAATAGAGTTTTCCGTTGAGGGGACAGGCTTCGGTTCTCGGGAGTCCGGAGAGACCGTCTTGACCGGCAGGGCTGATATCAGGGGCAATCGGCGAGACGATTGCCGGTCCGCCGGGTCTGCCCGTTCCAAGGGCGGAAAAGACGGCAAACGAAATACCGGCGCTCAATATATAGAGCGCCAATGCCGCACCGATTTGGGGCAGATATCGTCTCATGTCAGCGGTTTTGCTTTGTGGACAGTTTCTTCTTCCTCTTTGGATAAATCAAACTTGACGCCTTTGCCTCGCTTTATTTGCTTGGCATACCAACGCGTCCCCGTTCGTCCCTGCAGAGAAGTAATGAGTATACCGTTATTTTGTTTATCAAGCAACCCGACAATAAAGCTTTGCTCGCCGCCCGTATCGGCGAAAGGGTTAAAACGTACGAGGCTGATTTTCTGCAGGGTAAATTGCTGGTCTTTTGCCTGCTGGTCGACTTTTTCCTGCATGGCAGTGATGCGGTCTTTGTACATGCGCAAATCAGACAGGACTGTGTCCAGCACCGCCTGCAGCCCTTGTTTACTGATTCCCTTCGACAGGCTGTTATAGTGATGCAACGTTCGTACGACAACATACGTCAGTCCCGCGAGCCACAGCATGAGAAGAATAAAAAAGCCGATCACGATAGGATTTCCTGCGTTTGCCATTATAGCCATTGTAACTGCTTTACTGCATCCGGTCAATATGGTATATATGTTATCAGATTTCAGATTACACAGTCGTTATATGGTAAAGAAGACAAAAAAACGAAAAAAGCTCGCAGAGAAGCGGAGAAATTTGCGGCAGATGCATACGAAGCCATCCGTATCATTGCCGGAAATTCCCGATAAACCTGAAGAAAAGCCCCGGGAACAGCCTGAAGAGATTCAGGAGTCATATACAGAGCCGCTTATAAAAGAACGGAATCTGGTATTGCGCGATTTGAGGAAGACATTAATCATGTCATTTGTCGTCCTTGGCGTGCAGTTTGCACTCTTCTGGTATCTTCGGTAAGTTTCAAGCGATACGAATAACGCGAATTTTATTTGGTCGCTCTTCTAGTTTGTGTGTTATTCTATAGACTATTTAGTGCTCAATGATGGTATAATTGTTTTATCGACGGGGAGTAGCTCAGATGGCTAGAGTGCGCGCTTTGGGAGCGTGAGGCCGGAGGTTCGAGTCCTCTCTCCCCGACCCTTCGCTTACGCTCAGGGCAAGCCCTTCAAATCAGGGCAAACTCTGAGATCGAAATTAAGTATGTGGTATGTATACATACTACGATGTCGTGACGGTAGTTTATATATTGGTATGACATGGAATGTGGAGAAGCGATTATGGGAGCATAATACTAGAATTGGTGCATTATATACTCGGAACAGATTACCGGTCAAACTTGTTTATTATGAAGAGTTTAGAAATAAATTTGATGCCGCAAGGCGAGAAAAAGAAATTAAAGGCTGGAGAAGAGAGAAAAAAGAGGACTTAATCACGGGTTTCCAAGGTTTACCTTGAGGAGCTAAGCAAGAAAGGTTTACCTTGAGGAGCGAAGGCGACGAAAGGCGGGTGTAGCTCAATGGTAGAGCGCCAGTTTTCCAAACTGGTGACGAGGGTTCGATTCCCTTCACCCGCTCAATATGTCTGAGAAAGTTGATTTGTTAGTCTATTTTTTGTTAACCAACGCTACTTCAACTTCTTTTTCA
>DATEBW010000030.1:0-3215 GCA_035287165.1 Patescibacteria group bacterium
CTCTTCCGATGCAGTGACGGATCCTCCCGGACTGTTGATGCGAAGGATTACCGCTTTGACTGCATCATCATTCTTAATGGTCTCAAATTGTTTAAGCAATGATCGCGGCGTAATGATGTTCGGTTCTGCCACGGCGCCAAACGGTCCTTCTTCGGCGACATCGACGATGGTTCCGGTGAGATCCAGTACCGCGATCGTTTCCGGTCCTTCGCCGAACAATATCTCGGTTGCACCACCGACGCGCGAAGAAGTTCCGCCGGCCAAACCGTAGGCAAATGAAAGCAAGAAGAGAATCAGTATTAAATTAAATCCTATTTTGACAATGTTGCTGGAAACACTCGCAGCCCGTTTTGTACCGTCTACGAAACGGCTGAATTTTCCTTTTTGCTTCGGAGGTGTTGGTGGAGATTCGGTGACGTCTTTGTTCATACATTATTGATCTTATCATACTGTAATAAAAACTTCCTTGCTATTTGGCATTTGACATTCTATATTGACAACGAGTACGATGAGCATATGGAACCTCAAGAGCGAACTCAGTTGGCTGAAGAAACTCAAATCCCTCAACCATCTCCACATAAAAGATCTTGGAAGAAGTATGCAGAAAAGATTGGTATTGTAGTTGTGCTACTTTCAGTAGCGTTTACTATTTACATTGTTTACGAAGCATTACAATTTATGACTTGCTGTAGCATCATTTTTGAGCCCGATGTCTCCACAGTGACTTCTCAACCTACTCAAGATAATACTTTAAAGCGGACTACCCAATGGGTTACTTATACTAACGACGTACATAACTACATTGTTTCTTATCCTCCAGAATGGACTGTTAATACATACGAAGCAAATAATGTTGAAGATTACTCGGACAGTTTATGTTGTAATACTGCGAAGATAACCATCTCGAACGGCTCGTTTGCTCGTTGGGAATTTACTATTAATGAACTGTATACAGGCTTTTCTCCACCTACAGAATGTGAATCATCATCTGTTGCGTGTTCATTTGATGTAACGCCTATGGATGTAATGGGCTATGAATTAGAGAGGGGCATCGTGCGATCAAATAGCAGCGGGAAAATTATAGAAGGTTACCTAACCACCCCAGCTGACGCAACAGGCTATGGGCATAAAGGCTTTGGACAAGTCGGTTTTTCAACACAGTATGTGTCAGCGGATCATACTAAGTATTTCATTAACTACGAAGGTTCGGAAATTGATCGGTATCTAGAGACACTGGATTCGATAACGAAATCATTGCAGTATTTGGAGTGAGTAGTTATCTCAGCATTTTTTCCACTTCATCCCAGTTTACCACCTGCCACCAGGCGGAGAGGTACGCGGCGCGGTCGTTGAGGTAGTCGAGATAATAGGCATGTTCCCATACGTCTACGCCGAGGATTGGCGTGTGACCATTCATTATAGGGCTGTCCTGATTTGCGGTCGAGTAAATACTCAATTCTCCGTCTGCTTTCTTTACGAGCCATGACCATCCGCTGCCGAATCTGGTCATGCCGGTCTGATTAATTTTATCTTTGAATTCCTGAAATCCACCAAACGAACTCTTAAGCTTATTCATTACGGCATTTGACGGCTGATTATTTTCCCGCGGCGCGCGCATAATCTGCCAGAACAGCGTGTGGTTTGCATGTCCGCCTCCGTTGTTCTGGACTGCCATGCGGATATTTTCCGGAAGCCCGGGAAGATTTTTAAGAACTTCTTCAATCGGCTTGTCTTCAAACGCGGTACCTGCCAATGCTTTATTCACGTTATTTACATAAGCCGCATGGTGTTTACCATGGTGAAGTTCCATGATTTTTTTTGAAATCACCGGCTCAAGCGCATCATAGTTGTAGGGGAGTTCGGGAAGCTTATACATGGTAGGATAACTGTATCATACCGAAAAAGGTAAATCAATAATGAAACCGTAAGAACTTCGTGAGAGTTGCCGACGAGTGATTGTTTATATATAATGAATCCTCACCGTTACCGATGAAACAAACAGATATTCATGCAGACAATGAACAAATAAGATCACGAGAATACAACGGGACATTCCGGCGAGGCATGATAGTTATACAAAAATGTCCGTGTTGTGATATGGTGATGGGCGGGCTTCCGGGTACGCGCGATGCGATCTGTAGGAATTGCGGATACAAAGAACCATGCTGTGAATAGTGCTACGAATTACGAATACATACGAATATACGAATCTCTCGATTGCAGATTTAAGATTTTAGATTGCAGATTGAAAAAAACACAAATTAACAATCATGAATATTTTTATTCGTATATTCGTAACGATTAGTAATTCGTAGCAAATGAATATTCCCCGTATACAATTATCAAATACCAAAAATGCCGCGGAGGATCCGGTTGTTCAGCAACCGGGTGCGGCTGTGAATGAAACGCCCCTGAAGAAACGATGGAAGAAATTCAGTGTGCCTAAAAATAGTGCGGTTATCACCGCGGTCATATGCGGTGCAGGACTTATCATCGCCGGCGGCGTGTGGGCAATCGGTTCATTTGTCCAGTGGGACGATGGCGGGGAAGAACAAAGCGATATCCGCTCATCCCGTTTTGTTTCCGCCAAGCCCGTAACGATCTCGGGACAGGCTTCCGATGAAAATGAAGAATCTTCATCCGGTTCGGTTACGGTAAAAGGAAAGATTACCGTTCATTTTACCCGGGAACGCGGCGAGGCTTTTACGGGCGCGTCGATAAAACTGATACATGCATCGAGCGGAACTCTTTACCGTGAAATTAGTACCGGAAACGGCGGCACCGCTGTTTTTGACGAGGTGCCGGCCGGTTCCTATCGGGTGGAGGCAGGGAAAAAGGGTGAAGACCGTGTCGCAAAAGAAACGGTAAATCTCTGGGCGGGGGAAATAACGAGCGTCAGTCTGGCACTTTTTCTCGACACAAACGTTTCTATAACGGTCACGGTGACCGGACCGGGCGGTTCACCGATTGCAGACCAGGACCTCGAAATCGTTCGCGATAAAGGCGAAGAAGGACTGGAGGTCGTTTCCGTTCATACAAACGGCAGCGGCGCTTTTTCGCATGCAAACGTTCCGCCCGACGGCAACTGGATGATCAGGAAAGACGGATCGGTCGTCGGTTCTTTCGCGGTCGTTCCCAACGGGCAACATCAATCATTCCATGTCCAAGCAAGCAGCAATTGACGCCATTCGCAAAAAACTTACCGGGAAAAAACT
>DATEBW010000031.1:0-3459 GCA_035287165.1 Patescibacteria group bacterium
CCCCGCCATCTTGCCGTTTTCTAGCCGAATCCAGCGAAGAAACAGCCACATGCCGGCCACGATAAAAAAACTGGCGACGTTTGCCTCGAACGCCGCACGGGAAAGGTTCACATGCCAGGGTGAAATCGCCAGGAGCGCGGCGGCGGCGAGCGCAATACTCTTTTTCCGGGAAGAAGAAAATTCGTTTTCAGTTTTGCCGGAAAATAATTCCCCGACAAGCCCGTAAACAACCCCGACGCTCATTACGCCGAACAGAGCAGAGGCAAAACGCGTCGCAAATGCATTTAATCCTAATAGCCAGACAGGGATAACGGTCAGATATGCATACATCGGCGGTTTGAAATCGCCGAACGATTCAAGATAATCAACCGGCAAGAATCGTCCGAACTCATCCCGTCCGTCGATGCCGATAGCGTATGCGTTGTATCCCCACGCCGCCTCATCCCAAGTAAGGCCCGGCGGGTTTTGCCCCAGTTGCCAAAACCTCAAAACCGCCGCTATAACCAGAATGATCACTAATAAATTCTTTCTTATTTCACTTTTCATATCTATTTTCCATTTTTATTTTCAATTTCATTTTCCCTTCATGACAGTATACGCGATAAAGACACCGAGCGTCATCAGGCTAATTGCGTTAACGATCTGGCGGGACAACGGTTCGGTGAACCGGAATTCTATTTGATGCTCCCCTTCGGGCACTGTAACGCGTAGCCTGCGGTATTCATCCCGTTCGTAGAGCACGGGCGTCCTCACGCCGTCAATATAAGCGATCCATCCCGGAAAAAACGACGTATTGTCGCGAAACTCCAGCGGGAGCCGCGCGTCAACTGAAAAGAAGTGGTAGTTTGATTTCCATATTTCCCGAATACTGGTTCCCGCGTCAGAAGGCAATATATCTCCATCGGGATTGGGCGCCTGATAGATACGCGGTGCCAGGCGCGGCATGTGCTCATCCTTTGAAGTAGTACTTGGCCCGTATACTTCGGATTCGATAAAAGGGCTGACGTGATCAATATACATATTTACCCGGATGTGATTCCGGTTTGCATACAAAGCCAACCCCACCAATATAACTGCCGCCGCGATCTGATACCGATGAAGGTGAGAAACGGCGTACCCGGCAATGACCGACAGGCATAGCACGATATAGCCGACAAACCGCCATGGAAGCTGTACTGCCTGCAAACCGGGCGCTGCCTCCCATAAGGGTCTTGACCATCCAAGCGACAAAAACAGTAAAACAGCTGACATAAAGATATAAAATATAGCAACATGATCTATGGTCTTATAATTCCGGCGGTTCTTATGCACCTTGATAAGCCGATTGCCCAGCGCTACGAGTCCAACAGCACCGGCCAGCAGATGAATCAGGCCGATCTGCGGAGACATTTTACCCGGAAAAGTTCCTTCTTTCCACGATCCGAAACCCCACGGCGAATAGATCAGCTCCGATAACGAAGGAAAATGTCCGCGAAAATCTTCGCGCAATTCCGAAAGTTTTGTCAACCGGCTGTCATAGATTGCCGGAACCCAGAAAAAGAACGTAAGCAATAAAGCCGTTATGCCCGCACAGAAGAAGCGCAGGAGGTAACCGCTCCGTTCTTTTTTCTTAACCAACATCAGGCGGAACAGAAAATAGGTACTGATAACTATTCCGCCGATTAAAGCCGTTATATTATGGGTAAGAACCAGTACAGCCAGGGAGACGATAAACGGCGTGCTTTTCTTTGTACGCAGGAAATACTCGGTAGAAAATAACACCCACGGCAGTACGGCAAGCCCCGCCATTTCGGCAACTGATCCCCTGACGTACATATTGAGAAACCGGTAGGGAACAAAAAGATAAAACAATCCGACTATAACGCCCGGAATTGTGGTAAAAAAATACCGCGCATAGGCATACATGCCCAGAGAACCGGCGATCAGGGAGATAAACATCAGGAATTTAAAACCGCCGACAAACGTAAAGCCCAACCGGTACAGCAGTTCTCCGAGGTAGTAAACCATCGGGTAGTTAAAGTGGAAAAACGGATATCCCAGCCCGTAGTTAATACGCTTGGCTATGCGGACGGGAAATTGTCCGTCGGAAAAAGCAAGATTAAACTCTTCCATGCGGATCACGTGTCCGCCACCGTCATGGGTAGTGTAAAACTGCGGCGAGAAAAGCTTTTGCCCTGCAACCAGCGAAAACAGAAGGATGATAAACGTGGGTAATACAAAATGCCAATACCGTTTCATGGTCACAGAACTACTGCCCAGAAAACTTCTTTCGCATATATTCCGTCTATCGGCTCTGCGTATGAAAAAGGAGCTTCCTCATTGAGCTGCGATCGGTAGTCATGCCCGGAAAGAATAAACAGCGTTTTTCCCTCGACTAATTCGTTCAGAGCCGCAGAATCGAGAAAAGGTCCTTCCGGATCCCAGGAAGCCCCGCCGAACCGGTATTTGCCGAGCCGGCCCGGTGATCCGCTTTCCTGGTAAACGGACGGATTTATTTGCTGATGGAACAATACATGAATGTAAGGACGCCAGTAGTAGCCGGATACCCATATGGTATCGTAATCATCTTCTGCGGATTGCGCGTACTTCGCCATTTGCGGATAACCGTCCCCGAAATCCACCGGCCTCGTCCGCGGCACCAGATCAAAATAGAGAAAGAAAAACCGTACGGCAAAAACCGTTACCAGTATCCCGAACATCCCTAGCCCCCCTAAGCTTCCCAATTTTCCTAGCTTCCCTAACCACCCTAACTTCCCTAACATCCCTAATCCTTCCCTAACGCCCAAAGCCGACACCATGACAAATGCCGGCGCGCCGATGAGCGTCCGGAGCGCATTGGGCTGGTCTTTAGTCAGGGCACCGGCAAGAGGCGCCGCCAAAAGCCAGGCGAACAGAATCCACTTCGTGCTGCCATTCAGCCTGAATAATGCATACAGACCCAGAAACAACAAGGGTAATTCCCAGAGATACAGCAATCCGTGCGGCTCTGTTCCGTTTATGAAGAGAAAAACGGGAGAGATATTTTGCAGGTAGTTGTAGGCTACTGTCTCGACCAGAGCAAAACGCCGGTTATAGACGATTCTTGTCCACCACGCATTGTCATGGTCAACAATACCGTTTGTATATGCCGTCATGCGCTCGATATATTCCGGCTCGTTGGTAACAACCACCTGGCTGATACGCGAGAATCCCCCTACCGACAAAACAGCAGGAATCAACGGCGCGATGATAATGATACCGAGCACTGCGGCGAGTACGGCCAGGTGTCGTCTTTTCCATAGATGTTTCCAATAAACGATGATGAATATCAGAAGTATGACCGGTACCACGACGCGCGCGGCGTAATAAAAATACAGGGAAGCCGCAAAAGCAACGGCGCTGAAGAGAATAAAGCGCGGCTGCCGTTCAAAACAGGTAAGTCCGTACACGCCGAGCATGACGAAAAACAAACTTGCCAGG
>DATEBW010000032.1:0-6167 GCA_035287165.1 Patescibacteria group bacterium
CCGGGCTTGATCTGTTTGCGACGCGCGGAGTATTTACGATAGAGGAGTATGGCATGCTCGCGCTTGGATTCATTCTCTCCGCAATCGTGGCATACGGTGCAGTTCGGTGGTTGCTTCGCTTTGTTTCTCACCACGACCTGACGGTCTTTGGCATATACCGAATCATATTTTCAGTGGGGTATTTGTTATTTATGAATTAGTCTTGTACTAACAAAGAATACTGGTTAGCGTTACGATACGGCTGCAACAGGAGCCTCAATATTAAATTCAGGATAAAATAGCTTCATATTTTGGATAATCTCACGTATTGGTCCGAATGTCTTTTCGAGATGACTCTGGGGAGATACAGGTATCATGCCGTGTTTATGAGCTTCGTTTGCGATTGCTGCAAGGATCATTGCATCATTTAATGATAATTTATTGGTTGCTACCGCTCTGGTGCGTATATCGACAGAATCGGCCCATCCGGTACGAGGATTATAAGCCCGATTTCCATCCTCTGAATCTGAATTTCCAAACATTTTGTAAAGTAATTTCAGATTGCGTATAGCCTCATCAGGATCAACCATCATCGCAAGATAAAACGCATGGGGGGTGATTACATCTGTATCTGTCTCTCTATAATCATTCATCAGCGCGAGTGCACGGTTTCCTATTTCACGGTAACCTACCGGCCTGCCTTCCTCATCAATATTAGGATCGTCACAACTTGACTGCCCGGAGAGTGTAAAAGGATACGTCGCATCGGGTATTCTGCGCATATACGCTATAAGACTTCTTTCCCAGTCTTTATTTCCTCGATAGTCGGGAAATACAAGTCCTGGCATGCATTCTTCAAATACTGTTCCGTTTGGCATGGGTATAACCCGCTCTCCATTATAGTTGACATAGTTGCCATTCATTTTCCCCTTCATGTCAGTTCGTATTCCAGGATCGTTGAGTGTGAGTCTGCCGCTTAAGAAATCTTCAAAGTATTCTTGTGTAAACTCATCATTAAATCCGTGGTCAAGCGCAAGATGATACATAGCAAGCCGTGTCTCTGAAGGGTGGCGGTAGTATGTTCCTTTTTTCAGAGGCATTCCTGTTTCAAAATCAAGCGTTATCTCAAGCCCTCCTTCAGGTGTCCAAAATATGGAAAAGTCCATAGCATCGGCAAGTGAAGTGCTCAATTCGAATATTTCTTTCTGACGATCGGTGGATCCGTGCTCGAATGCCTTTTGTGTTAATATGATTCCTGTTTTCTCCCATGCCGCATCTACGGATGAGATTTCAGGTGTGTATGGTTCAGGGCCGTCCTTTCCTTGCCACTGCCTAATAATCGATCCATCTGTTCCGATCCAGTTTGGGAGAAACCCATTGTGCTTTTCTATAGAATCAAGTGTGCGAAGTACTTTAAGTGTTATCTCTTCAGCTTTATCTGGATCTATAAATCCCCATGCAGCTGCTGCTTCAAGGTCCATAAGTTCAAGCCCGATATTCGTATTTGACGTATGATGAGAATAGTTTCCGTATTCGTCCACGCGATCGGCTATGAGCCCTGTTTCAGGATTGATCATTTTCTCAAGTGACCGCCAGGTGGCGTGTGCTGTCTCTTCTAGGAATTCGTTTGTGGAAAGTGTTTCAATTGGTAGGGGCCGGGGTTTTTCAATAACAGGACGAACTGGCGGATGAGCAAGACCTGACCTGTCGTTTACACGCGCAAATTCAGCAGACATAAAATACAAACTTCACATAAACACTATCATCATACCTTGTAATATAGTGTAATACAACTATATGATAGTATATCATACAAAATCTAACTATAACTAAAAATTACTCCTTGACAAAAACGTTATCTATCGACTAAAATAATAAATCAAAGCATTTGAGTAGGTGATCCTAGCCTGCGAGCTGGATAGGAACCTTCCTTACGGAAATCAACTATCACGGAAGCCCACCGTAAAATACGGCACAAACTGACAAAAAGGAGTCAGTGAATGAGTCCTGAAGCGCGCGCAAGCGCGGTTGAAGGAAAAACAAGGTGGTACCACGAAGAAACCCTTCGTCCTTGTAACAATCTGTTACAGGGAGAAGGGATTTTTAATGACTATGAATCAATACAAATCAAGTGAGGTCGGAGATCCTTCACCGTGTTATCAAAAGAACAACATATACCACTCTGTCCTGTCAGGACTCCGTTAGGTATACCATTTGCATTTTGAAAGCAGAGGGGTATACACTTTTGCCAACAAAGGAAGAGCGTCTTCGCTGTGCAAACGGGGAGGGATCATTGTGTCATGCAATAGCCGAGACGACCGGCAACCTGGCGGAATATTCAACCAGACAAGAACTTGATCAGGTAAGACAGCGTAGTGACTGGGTAAGTAATCACTGCCAAACCGCCCAGTGTTCAGAAAGGAAAGATCGTCTTGAGCTACCTTGCTTTAAACTGCGGGAGACGATTTTTAATTTGAATGAATAATATGGCAACATACGATGATTTTCAAAAACTGGATATCCGGGTAGGAAAAATCATACAGATTGATGATTTTCCAGAAGCGCGAAAACCTGCGTATAAGCTAACGATTGATTTTGGTGAAGAAATTGGCATGAAAAAATCGAGCGTGCAAGTGGTCTCTCATTACAAAAAAGAAGAACTGGTGGGTAAACTCGTGCTAGGTGTTGTCAATTTCCCGCCCCGGCAGATTGGTCCTTTTATGTCAGAGTGCCTAACACTTGGCGTTCCGGATGCACAACACGAATGTATTTTAATAACACCCGATAAAGACGCTGCTGTAATTGGCGGGAAATTGTATTAAAATCAAGATAGACAGAAATTCGCGCATGTTGCGAAAATAAGCAATTATGAAATACTCGCAATTATTTGGAAAAACAAACAAAATAATGCCTAAAAATGAGATGGCGGTCAATGCCCAACTGCTCATTCGCGCAGGCTTTGTTCATAAAGAAATGGCGGGAGTATATTCGTTCCTGCCTCTTGGTCTCCGGGTTCTTCGAAAGATTGAGCAGATTGTTCGTGAGGAGATGGATAAGATCGGACAGGAAATGCTGATGCCCGGACTTGCGCCAAAAAAAACTTGGGAGGACACGGGACGTATTAAGACGGTTGACGTTTTATTCAAAGCTGTTGGAGCCAATGAGGCATCACGCAAAAAAAATGACGCTGAATATATTCTCAACTGCACGCAAGAAGATGTTATTACCCCCATAGCGAAACAATTTTTTACGAGCTATAAGGATTTTCCGTTTGCACTCTATCATATTCAGGTGAAATACCGTAATGAACCCCGCGTAAAATCAGGCCTTCTGCGCGGTCGGGAATTTCGTATGAAAGACTTGTACAGCTTTCATACATCGGAAGAAAGCTTGCTGGATTATTATGAAGCTATTGCAAAGCCGGCGTATGTAAAAACATTTGAGCGGCTCGGGTTAGGAGATTCGACCGTTATCGCTCTCGCGTCCGGTGGGGATTTCACGGAAAAGTATTCACATGAATTTCAGACAATGTGCGAAACAGGCGAGGACACCTTGTTTTATGATGAAAAGAACAATATATACTATAACCGTGAAGTCGCGCCGGTAAAAGCTCCTAAAGTTACATACAAAGATAACGAAATGTTTCCCCGGGAAGACGTGGAAGGAAAAGGGATCATCGGTGTCGATGAACTTGCTCTCTATCTGAAAATTCCCGTTGAAAAAACGACGAAAACACTTTTATTTGAGACAGATGGCGGGGGAGTTATTGCAGCGGCAGTAAGAGGCGGATACGATATTGATGAAGGAAAATTAAAAAAAATAGTCAAATGTAAATCACTTTTACTTGCCGGTGAAGAAACAGTACGTAAGGTAACAGGTGCAGAAGTAGGATATGCGGGGCTTCTCAATCTTTCTGATAACGTGAAGATTTATATGGATGAATCCATGAAGGGAAGATTGAATTTTGAAATGGGCGGAAATAAAACAAATTTCCATTCAGTCAATGTTAACTTCGGGAGAGATTTTGATGAACCTGATCAATTCTATGACTTCAAAGTCGCAAAAGAAGGAGATCTGAATCCTGAAACAAACGAGCCGTATAAAACGTTCACGACTTCAGAGGTGGGCAATATATTTCCTCTCAATACGAAATTTTCAGATGCTATCGGATACACCTACACAGATGAAAACGGTAAACAAAAGCCAGTATTTATGGGATCTTATGGCATCGGCACAACGCGCGTATTGGGTGTCCTCGTTGAAAAATATCACGATGAAAAAGGTATGATATGGCCGAAACAAGTCGCGCCGTTTGACGCGCATCTTATAGACTTAAGACTACAGACTGTAGACGGCAGAAAGAAAGCAGAAGAATTTTATAATCAACTGCAAAAACAAAGAGTAGAAGTTCTCTGGGATGATCGGGAAGATGTATCCGCAGGACAAAAATTTGCGGATGCGGACCTGATCGGGATTCCGGTGCGCCTCGTTATCTCGGAAAAAACGGGGGATAAGGTGGAGTGGAAAGAACGCGGGAAGAAAGAAACAAGATCGCTGTCAGTAGAAGAAATGGTGAGGAAATTGCGATAAATTGAATCAACACCTTCTCCATGCTACAATCCCGCTATGCAAACGAAAAAGCTCATCGTCACCCACAGCAATCCTGACCTCGACGCGGTAACCAGCATCTGGCTGATCAAGCGTTTTTGGAGCGAGTGGGAAAACGCAGAACTCTATTTTGTCCCGGCGGGCGAAACGCTGGAATCATTTGCAAGAAAATCGAATAACCGGAAGCTTATTAACCAGTTCCGCAACTACGAGATCATCCATGTTGATACCGGAATGGGAGAATTTGACCATCATCAGGACAATAAAGATACGTGCGCGGCGAAACTGATCTTTGACCAGTTGGCTGACGACATAGAACTAACAACAAACGGCCGGACAAGTAAAATAGATGTCAAGCGATTTCACAAAGAAGCATTAGGGCGTTTAGTTAGAGTAGTCAACGACATCGATCATTTCCGTCAGGTGTACTTTCCGGATCCAACCGCGGACCGACATCAGTTTATGCTTGTCGATATTCTCGATGGGCTGAATTTGTTGTATAATGAAACAGGAAACGGTGATATACAGGTCGTTGACCACGGCATGGTTGCGCTCGATGCGATCTACCGGGTTTTGCAAAATAAAGCAAACGCCGAAAATGAAATTGCGTCAGGTGACAAACTCACGGTAAAAACACGATACGGAAAAGCAGCAGGGTTTACGACGGGAAATGACGCGGTGCTCGACATGGCTCAGAAAATGGGATATGTGATCGTCGTACGCAAAGACCCGAAAAAATCGTACGTGCGGATCAAATCGCTTCCCGAGAAAGGTATAGACTTGACGCCGGTATATGAAACGTTGAAACATGACGATCCGCAAGCCACCTGGTTTTTGCATTCAAGTAAATCAATGGTATTGAACGGTTCGACAAAGAATCCGACCATGAAGCCGTCACGGCTGGGCATTCAGGAGATTATGCAGATTATAAAGAAAATATAGCGGCCGGGTTAAACTGAAAGTGCAAAATAGTTTACCAATCAACTAATTATACGATGCGAACATATATCTATTCGAATATTTTATCTATTTTTTATTTGTTGAGAGGGGAGGTGTTGTATCTACCATGGTATTTGTTAAAGCACGCAAAGGAGAATCAAACGAATCCGTTATCCGGAAGTTTATCCGGAAGGTTTCTGATGAAAATTTGCTGGAAAGAATCCGTGATATGCAGTTTCATCATTCACCTTCCGAGATTAAAAAAGAGAAACGGAATAAGCATCGCCGTCGTTAACCATTACTTCAACCCCTTGTCCGTAACTTTCGCATGATTGAGATTTTTGTTCAGTCACGATACCGTGTTGACCGGAAACTATTACGCCGCCGCATAGCGTCGTTTCTAAAAAAAATCGGCGTTGATTCCGATAATTACACCGTATCGGTTGCGGTTGTCGGTGACCGGAAAATGAGCAAGTTACACAGCCAGTATGCTCAAAAGCATGGCACGACGCCAGTCCTCGCGTTTCCGCTGATGCAGGGAAAGCCGCTCGTCGGAGAGGAGATCGACAAGCTCTATTACGACCATATCCTTGCCCAGTCTTTGCGGGAGATTCCCGTATTGCTCGGTGAAATAGTCGTCT
>DATEBW010000033.1:0-7811 GCA_035287165.1 Patescibacteria group bacterium
CCGCAACTCCCGTTACCGATAATCCCTCCCCAGTCGACGGCGGTGAAGCCGGAGCGAATAGAAGGAGAATTTAGAATTTGGTAGTTAGAATTTAGCATTTGTTTGGAGCTTAGTATTGGTGATTTAGAATTTGGAGAATCCAACTTCTCAAAATAAAACCTCACTCTGATGAAGGTATCCGGTTGTTTGGAAAATGAGATCTTCTCTACCCGGTCAAGTTCTTTCCGGTCAATGAGGGTAATATACCATTGTTCTCCTTCACCTGTCAGCTTAGGAATCCAGTAGTCCATGAAGTCTCTGGTTTCTGTTTTGTTTAATCCTAAATGGGGAAGGATATCAGCAAAGAAGACGGGTAATGCATCGGCGGATTTAATCCAGCCATGGTCTTTGGGGATGGTAACGTTCGTAAGGGATGCTTCGTAGTAGAGATAATCGTAATTCGCTGTTCGCTGTTCGCTGTTTGCTAGTTGATCACTTGTTCTGTTGATCGGTTGATCGGTTGATCGGTTGATCGGTTGTATCCTCCCGTCAGGATATGCGACAACATTCCACCCTTCCTCTTCATGGTCAGGAATACTCTCGGTAATATGTCCTGCCGGTTCCACTTTCACGGTAAGTTCTGTTTCTTCTTCAGGGTATAAATAAAGAGCAGGTTTGCAGGAGGGGGTCCACCATTCATACGCAAGGGAAGCTGGAATTGTCGTGAATTTTGGCAGTTCCGGAATAAACGTTCCGAGCTGAAGTGATTGATTATTAGGGTTGGCCACGCTCACAATGGGAGCGAATATATAATACGGGCCGGGCTTCCCAATGATTGAAGGATCGAGAATGAGTATATGATTCGACGTCGAGCCGGCGACGGTTCCCTGGCGCAACCGCACGTAGAAATGCGCTTGATACGCTTCCGCGATGATGTTATCCGTTGCCGGGTTGACGCTCGTTATTGTACCCACCGAGACGTATTGATCCTCGATCGTAATGCCTGCCGGTACTGCGGAAGGATTAAAGCCTTCGAATTCCGTACGGGAGATGATGAGGCGTACCTCATTGGCAAAAGATGCCTGAACTTGCGCAAGGATGGGTGGCGGATCGCCTGATGATGCAATGAAGGGGGCGCACTGCGGATCATTTTTACATAAATCTACACAGTTTTGATCTTGTCGGCAGGTATCTCTACACGGAGCATACTGCACGCAGCTATTGCGGCACGAATGGTCTGGCCAACAGCGCTGCGGGACGGCGGGATCAGTGCCATTTATACATTGCAGCTGCATCCATGCCGGGAGGTCGTTCACGGTGGGATTGGGGGTCGTGAATTTTGAGACGTCGTAGTAGACGTCAAATTCCCAGTAGTATTTAAGAAGGTTATCCGGCGTTTTTGGCGGATTCGGACTTGGATCGCGACCCCAGTCAGAATTATTGAGCCATGGATCTGCCACGAGCTCCGCATCAGTACTTGCTCCTTTTCGTTTTAAGACAAATACCACGTCTTGTACTAAAGGATCCAAACAACCAATAGTTGCAAACGGTCTATCCGGCAAAACCGGTTGTCCCGTTTTCGGATCACACCAGCCGATGCCGATATAGACATCATTAACTCCCGGCGTACCGCCGAGTACTGTCCCGATGCGCTCCATTTCATGGAATATTTCACCGCCGCGGAACCTGATATCGACACCGTTTCTCCGTATAATATCGTACTGTCGTAAAATCACCTTCCACGCCGGAATCGGCACATTTTCTTTCACCAGTACCCAGTTTTTTCCTTCCTTATTAAACTCCGGATGCGCAGTATTGTTCTGGTAGAATTCTGAAAGTGCCGGATTAACCTGCACCTGAATATTCCTTCCCGAGTCAAGAATGGGCGCGCAGGCGCTTCCCGGATCAGTCGTAGTCGGCCCACCTCCGAGCTCACGGGCAATAAATGAGATGGAGTTCAGATAGAACGGCTGGCCGCTTCGGGGAAAATAATACCGCGGCTCATTGGTCGCCAAAAGCACATATGAAATTGCTCCGATAAATGCGAATATTCCACCCATAGAGTGATTTATGATTTATGAATTATGATTTATGAATTTTTCAATCTGTCCCGCGGAGCGGGATCAGGCTTCGCCTGAAAATCTAAAATCTTAAATCTGCAATCACATGTGTCCCCTATACGCTTCTGCTGCATCTGCCGGATCGACAACATTGACGGACAATCCCGTACCCAATTCAAAACCGGCGCGGTGCACTAACCGCGGAATCAGCCGCATATACCAGTTTTTCTTCGGATAAATATAAAAATTATAGCCCATCGGCAGGTCACTCATACGGTATTTCGGGTAAATTTCCTCGAGGCGCTTGAGCGCGCGGTGCATCATGCCGGCAAGCTCTTCCAGCTCATCATCGGTTATGGACCCGAATACGGTCTGTTCATTGTTGGGCACGATCCACATTTCATACGGCCACTGGGAAAAATCCGGGCAATAGGCGCTCAAATATTTTTTTGTTTCAACAATATTATTCAAAGGTTCACGCGTCACGGTATCGAGATTTATCTGAAACGGCAGAACCACCAGTTGTGAATGGGGATGGTCGATTGAAGCACCGGCATGCAAGCCGTGGTTGCAGAAAATGAGCACTTGCCCTTTTTCACGGTAAAAATTATAGCGCTCGCGGTAGGCGCGCAGAATAAGTTTCACCTGGGGAAGCGGAAGTTTTTCAATGTCCCTCACCGGATCCGGCGAATGGATGATAATTTCATGATAATCGGTGATAGGATATTTGTTCGGTATGACGCGCACTTTCCAGCCGGGCTTGTTTGCTTCACCATCTCCGTATCGAAGCACTTCCGGAGGAGTAAGATGTTCGTTTCCTTCGCAGAAAATCGTTCCCTTATGTGTTCTGCTGCTCCTTTTGACGACTTCGTCTATTGACCGGTGCAACCGCTGCGGCGAGATAACCACCCAGCGGTGTGTGAGAATGTCCGGAACGTAACGAGCCATAATATCTTTAATAATAGCCGAAAACAACGCACCGATCAAGTGGATATTCCCCTCCGCTTCAAAATGCAACTGGTATGCCTAACGGAGCCCCGATGTCCATCGGGACAGACTGGTATAAAGCTGACTTTACCGCGAACACTGATCATGATACTATTAAACGAGGTATACAATAGTTATTCCAAAATAAAAGCAGAGTGGTATAGATATCCCATGTTGAAAACTGATACCGTTACCCTTTCCGACGTATTGAGCCCAGAAGAAATCGTCGCGCGGGCATCCAGAAACGTAGACCGATATACGTCGCTCCTCGCCGTTGAAGACGACATCGCGAAGCACATTGACCAGTTGCGAGGCGATACGTCGTTGGAAGCGTTGAAGGCTCATCTGGACAGGATTGACGCACAGGTTGAGAACAGGCACACCATACTCCTCATCAGGAACCGCCTCGATCTGGCGCGCACGCCGGACGAGTTTTTCACCCAAAGCAGGGTTATTCACCTAAGCGCCATCAATGCGGCAGAAGACGCGTACCGCGACAAAACAGAGGCAATTGTTTCTCAATTGATGCAGGAAAGTTACGGAATTCCGGCGGGTGGGCAGTACGCGGATACGATTGGCGTTTCTCCGGTTGATGAATATGACGCCGTGCAAATACTGGCTTCTGGAATCGAAAACACTTTTCTGAAACAATGGGTAGATACACAGCCGAAAAAAGAAGATATCCTCTATCGATTATCCGCGGCAATATCCCAGCGCATAGCTGATGCGGCGCAGATAGTGAATTTTGCTAAACTCTATCCCGGCAGCGTCGATCCGGAAACCGCTGCTTTTGCACAAAGAGAGATTGATACAGGGATACAAACCGCGGGAATCCTTGAACAGCGCCGGCCAACATTCAAAAGAGATATTTCAATTACCGCACTCGTGCCGCAGGCCATAGCGCAAGGCAACAAACGCACGCTCTCCGACCAGTTTCCCCATCCCTCCATTGTCCGTGCCGCGGTACGCGCATCATCATCAGAATACCGGTATATATATGAAGGCCGTATTGCAAAACGGAAAGCACTGATGGATGCCGACGCTGCCGCCGGGAATTTACATCGCCGGCGCGAAGAAATTTCTGGTAATGCAGCGTCTGCCGCAACACAATCCCAACCCGCATGAAAACCGGTACCTCTCCGCGCCCGGTAATAGTTCAGATTAGTGGAATAGATTTCGTCATCCTGAACTTGTTTCACCGCGTTTGACGCGGTTTCAGGATCTTTATGATGGTGATCGACACTTAATGGAAGCCTGGAATAACAGTTTTATTCCTCAAGTCTGAAGTATTACCGCGCCCGAATGACGGTTGACGGTTTACAATGTAAGGTTTACGATAAGATACGTATGAAAAAACTGCTCTTCAGTGGATTTGTGCTGGTGACCGGTATGTTGCTCGGCGCATCGACGGTAAACGCAGCGAACGCAGAAGACTTCCAAGGACGTCCGGTAATGTCCAATCAAGTGCTTGTTCGCTACAGCGACGATGCCGAGCGCCTCATACTCCGGGGACAGATAGAAGAGGAAAATAAATCATCGTCGATCTGGGAATGGTTCAGGAATTTTTTAACTTCCGTTTTTAGCTTGGGATTCAATACGTATGAAAAAGAGGTAAAAGAACAGTACGCGACATTGGAACAAGATCTCGGTATCATCGGACATGTTCCCCTCGAGAAAAACCCGACGCTTCGCGCCCCCTCGCGCTCGCTTCAGCTGGGTAGTTTTAATCCATACGGGGACGATCCGTTGCGAAATCTGTATATCGTCGTTTTCACCAGGGGTACTGTACAACATGCGGTAGACCGTTTTGTTCAAGAGTCGTTCGTACAGGCAGCCCAGCCAAATTTTATCTATCAAACAACCATGACACCAAACGATCCTGACTTTCCGCAACAATGGTCACATACGCGTGTCGGGAGCACACAGGCATGGGAGAAGACAACGGGATCCCGGGATGTCGTCATCGCCATTCTTGACACCGGCGTCAACTATAACCATCCGGATTTGGTAGACAATATGTGGACACATCAGGATTATCCCAATCATGGCTATGATTTTTACGGTACCTATTGCGAACTGCTCCTTGATCCCTCATGCACTGATTTACCTCAAGATAATGACCCGATGGACGAGGCCGGTCACGGTACGATGGTTGCAGGTGTGGCTGCCGCTGTGTGTAACAATAATCGAGACGTCTGTGGTCCTGCTTGGCAGACGGGCATTATGGCAATTCGTGTCGGTGATGCTACGACGATTTCGACGCCCACGGTCCTGAAAGGATTGCAGTTTGCCGCCGAACAAAAGGCAGATATCGTCAATATGAGTTTTGGTTTTTATTACAAAGATTGCAACGCAGATCCGCCGATAGATGCAGAGTTAGATCAAGCGCTCTCGCGCATGGTAAATTTTTGGGATATCCTGCTTATCACATCGGTAGGGAACGAAGCCGGCAACGCCCGCTGCGATATTCTTTCAAATCATCCTGACCTGCTTGCCGTCACCGCAACGACTCTTAATCAAAACGTCGACATCGCCGCAGAATATAGCAATTATGCGCCCACCGAATGGAAAAATAAGAAAGTGATTGCTGCCCCCGGCGGAGGCGGGACCCACCTCATTATCACCACATCAAAAGACGGCGGCCTCGTGATGAATGCGGGGACGAGTTTTGCCGCACCGTTTGTTGCCGGCGTTGCCGCACTCGTAAAAGCGCAGCAGCCAAATCTATCAGCACAGCAGCTGCGCCAACACCTCATCGATACCGCAGTTGACATCGTCGATGTAAATTCCAATCCTCCCGCCGGCATGACCTATGGAAAATTGGTTAACGCGGCCCGTGCCCTCGGTGCATCCGCCGTGACACCTGAACCGACGGTGGTACAAATCCCGGGATCGCTCTCGTGCGTATCGGATTTTGGCGGCGTCTGCAAAACAAACAGTGAATGCGCACAGTTCGCGCTGACGCCCATCGGTATACATGGATGCGATCCTGTTGGAACAAATAATACCGTCTGCTGCGTAGAATCGTCGACCTGCGCCCAACAGCGGGGATATTGCATCAATCCCGCGAGCAAGGATAAATTTCCCGACTGCACCATTGATTCAGCCATCGCCTGTGCACCGGCAAGCAATGTTTGCTGCATACCGGCCAATTTAGTCACGCCAAAACCGGTTTCCTGCGCCAATGACAAACAAGGACAGTGTCTTGACTTACAACAGTGCGCCGCAGATGCAGGTAAAACCGGAACCGAAGTTTATGATTGCAATGCGCAGGCAAATGAAGTCTGCTGTGTGCCGAAAAATCTCGTAACGCCGACGGTTCCCGCTGGTGGTCAGCCTCCTACGCCGACACCGCAACCAACCCAACCCGCACAACCGACTCAACCTCCGCAGCAGAATAATGAGACTTCCCAAGTAGACTGGACGTACAACGGCGCGGGTAAATGCTGGGCGGCCTGGGCGGGTAACGTATGTAGCTATGCAAGCCACGAAGGCGGGGAGACTTCAACCGGACGCGACCTCGACGGCACGGGCGGGGCCGATATCGAGTGTTCCCAAGGGACCGGAGCCGGGCAGTCAACGACAGTAAAGAATATTTCGAGTAAATCGTTTGATCTGCGCTGCGAATACTACGTCTGCAACCAATGCGTAGAATCCTCGCCGGGCAGCAAGACCGCTCGCTGCGACCAGGGCATACATGCCTCGGCAGCCAAATCCATCGTCGGCACGGTACAACTTACGCCAGGCAAATCTGCAACATGTACCGCGAACGGGATACAGTGAAGCGCTCCGATTTCCTGGTTTCATCTCATCACAAATAAATTTCTTATGCACGTCCGTATCGAATCTGCCACCGTAACTCTGGGAGTTGTTTCAATCTGAACAACCACGGCAAGGAAACCGAATCGATAATCAGTGTTTAACTCTTCCACACAGTTTGTGTTTATTTATTTCTACTACAGTGCGCTTCACATCTACCGGTTGGTTCGATTTTTTAGCCTTATATATGTTAGAATGAATTTATTGAGCAGTAAATCTATGCGCATCGCCATTGCCGGGATTTTAAATAAACCGATAACCGCACAGACTAAAGGAGGTACCGAGATTTTTACGTATGATCTAGTAGAGGGATTGTTGCGGCGGGGACATATGGTAACGCTATTTGCCACATCAGACTCCCCTACTCGTGCAAAGCTCATTTCCGTCTGCAGCTCCATGGACACCGATATACGAGAAGGCGGCATAGAAACACGTTTCCCCTATCACCTTTTACAAAGTAGGAATATTGCGAAAATGAGCGGTTCGTTTGATATTATCCATAATAACTATTTTGACTCTTTCTTGATGACCGTGTTTTCTGAATGGCTCACATGCCCGTTAGTAACCACGGTACACAATGATTTTTGGCAATTCCCCCACTTACGTAACGTATTGGAACAAACAATGCAGGAAGGAAGAAACGGTGTTGTTTTTGTTTCCGAACGTGCGCGGCAATTGGCGAAAACGGGTACTCGCGCGTTTGTCGTGCATAACGGTGTCGATATTACCCGTTATCCCTTTAAGAGCGGGCCGGATGGAGAGTATCTGTTATGGGTTAGTAGAATTGTACCGAAAAAAGGTGCAAAAGAAGCGGTAGAAGTGGCCCGTCGGACAAAAAAACACCTTATTCTTTCCTCGTACCTTTCTCCTAATCCTGCATATATACGGTATTTTAAAGAAGAAATTCAGATCGCATTGTCGGACTCAATTCAGTTAAAAGACATATCAGAGATCAGGGTAAAAATC
>DATEBW010000034.1:0-5531 GCA_035287165.1 Patescibacteria group bacterium
TTGACTTCCCACTCGCTTTTTCCGCCTCCTGATGATCCGGTTCGCCCGATGAGCCGTTCAAGCTCTTCCGGCAGTTCATCGTTTTTCCAGTGTCCGACCTGAAGACCGACTTTCGGCGACCCTGCCGGCCTGACCCAGTCACGCATCAATTCATACGGATCCATATCCGGCGGCTCCAAATCTTCCGGCGCATACGGCGGCGCGCCTGCCATTTCATCAGGCAAAAGAATATTCACAACAAATATCCCAAACGCGATACCGGCAACAACAGCGATAAGAATAAATTTCTTCATGTAAAGAATGAGTATACCTTACGTCGGCTAGCTGAATGTCTGCTAAAAATGAGCACGTGTATTGAATTCGCGAAGACATGCTTAACCAGTTATTACGTATTTCTCACTCTGTGGTGAATAAAGTCCGAGGAAATAATCGATATCCCTTTACCGTAGAAATTTCCGCATATACGGTACAATGAACTTGTGGGTAGGTAATAAATACTACCCGTGAACCTGTCATTCTGTCCGCCGGCTGACGGATCAGAATCTAGATACTGAAATGGATTCGTCAAGCTCACCATCCTGAGTTGAGCGAAGGACAAGTTCAGCATGACGAATTATGACCCAGTCACAATGAACTTATGAAGAAAAAAATGGGTATAATTTTTTTTCTCCTTGCATTGGCAGCCGGAGCGGCTATCGGCTACATTATCGGCTTTGATATCGGGTTTGAAAAAGCAGTACAAAAACGTATAGCGAATTTTGAAGAATGTGCCGCTGCAGGATACCCCGTTATGGAGAGCTATCCTGAACAGTGCCGTACTCCGGACGGAAAAACGTTTACGCGGGATATCGGCAACGAACTCGAATTCTCTGATGAAATCATTGTGGGTAATCCACGGCCGAACCAGGTAATTAACAATCCGCTTTCCGTTTCGGGACAGGCGCGCGGCATATGGTATTTCGAAGCAAATTTTCCCGTCGAGCTGTTCGATGAACATAATAAAAGCTTGGGCGTAACGTATGCGGCTGCCCAAGGCGAATGGATGACCGGGGAATTTGTAGCCTTTACTGCAGAGCTTTCCTATGCCGTTCCCTCGACCCGAAAAGGGAAGCTGGTTATCAGGAACGCCAATCCATCCGGACTCCCGGAACAGGGAAAAGAACTCGTCATTCCGGTGATATTCGAAGAGTAATTCTTAACCGTTGCAATACATGCGGGACTATGTATAATACTTACCATGAATAAAAATCTTCTCATAGGCATTGGAGCGGTCATTCTTTTAGGTATCGGCGCGTTTATGCTGATGAATCGTCCGGCCGTCAACCCCACTCCCTCACCCGCTTCGCAAATGGATAACGACGGCGCAGCTACCATGGAAAAGAAATCGCTTAGAGACCTTATGAGTCTGGGCGCCAATCAGATGTGTATGTTTACCGATACCGAGTCAAACAGCTCGGGAACCATGTATATCGGCAGTGGCGACATGAGAGGAGATTTCATCTCACAAAGCCAAGGCAGCACTTTCACGTCGCATCTGGTCGCCGCCGGCAATGACGTATATATGTGGTTCGAGGGCGAAACAGCCGGTTTTAAAACATCGCTGACTGATCTGGACAACATTTCCGGCATGGGTACAAACGATGAAAAGACGGTTGATGTTAACAAACAGGTTAATTATTCCTGTAGTCCGTGGACAGTCGATCGGTCAAAATTTTCCCTTCCGGCTGGAATTACCTTCACCGATTTCGGAGAAATGATGATAGATGAATCAATGACGGAAAACGGAGCAATGATGGAGTCAGACGAAGAAGGAACGATTGACCAAAAGACAGCCTGTCAAGCCTGCGAATCGGTCCCCGTAGAAGCTCAAGCCCAGTGCCGGGAGGCGCTCGGTTGCTGAAAAGAGCTCACCCCGAATAGTTATTCTTCAGGTTCAGGCGGGAGAAATTCTTCGCCGCCGCTGTCAGCATTTTGGGAATATTCGTGAGGCTTGAGCCAATACACGTAGGGGCATCCGGTCGCTTTGCGCGCCGCCCTGTCCCATCCGGCAGTGCTGCATTTTTTCATCTTCTTTCCGGCATTGGTGGTATACAGTACGAGTTTGTTCCCGCATTCCGGACAGTCTTCGTCAAGCGGTTCAGTGGTGCCGTTTATCCATTCGACGTAATCACATCCGGTCGCCTTTTTCGTGGCGCTGTCCCAGCCACCGGTTGAGCATTTTTTCATTTTCTTTCCGAAGCGCGTCGTTGCAAGAATGAGCGGTGAACCGCACTTGGGGCATTTTTCATCGAGCTTCTCCGGTTCGACGGCAAACCATTTCACGTATGTGCAACCCGTGGACTTTTTCGCCTCGGGGTCCCAGACATTCTTTGAGCATCGCTGGAGTTTGCGGCCGGTTTTGGTCGTTACAATCTCCGTCAGAGGGCTGCCGCATTTGGGGCATTTTTCTTCTGCATTTTTTTGATCATCTGTATCTGCCATGGTTTATCCTATCGTATTTAATAAATGAAGTCAAGCATCTGTGATATAATTTTTGGGAGTCACACAGAAGCACAAAAGGATACTTTGCACATTACATCAGGACTATCTTTGGCTATCTCTATGAGCCATTGGAATTTCGTAATTCGGATTAAAATAACACATCATTTCTCTCGTTATGAATAATCAGGAATTGCATGATTATATTAAGGCACAAAGCGCAAGCGGCGTTTCTCAAGATCAAATAAGACAAGCATTGATCCAATCAGGGTGGAAGGAGAATAATGTAGATGAGGCATTACGTCAGGTTTTTAGTCCACGAGAACAAACCTCGTCTCCTCCGCAACAAGTAGCATCGGCGCAAACTACTATTCAAGCGACTCATACGACAAGTTCTTTCAAGCATACTTTATTTGGAGGAATCGTTTTAATCATTTTTATTGCAGGCGGAGCTTTAGCCTATTATCTGCTGAACCGTTTACCAGAATCGTCGGTAACCACTGGACAATCAAATCAAACGGCGCCACCAACACTAACAACAAACGCACGTGTTTCCACCATAGGTACTGAACTAACCCCGAATATTAACACCAATATGAGCATTGTAGATACGTTCTTTTTACTTATTTCAATGGATATTCAACGATTTTCGTCGGGATATTCCGTGAGTGAAAATCTCACCCCTATACTTGTTGATGTTCAAGAAGAGCATGAGAAACGAATGAAACACATAGAATCTCAAAAAGATGTACAAACGCGTTATAAAATCGAAACT
This sequence comes from Patescibacteria group bacterium, assembly GCA_035287165.1. Classification (GTDB taxonomy): domain Bacteria; phylum Patescibacteriota; class Microgenomatia; family 2-01-FULL-40-14; genus DATEBW01. The sequence continues at coordinate 3,254 of DATEBW010000034.1, forward strand.
GTTGCAGAAAATGGCGATACAGAAGTTTTTTACACTACCGGTATGTATTGTCCTCCGAAAACTGATGTATGTGAGACTTTATTAGATAAAGAAATTCCCCTTGATTCTTCCGGTACGCTTGGTCCGGTTTCATTGTATATTACGCCAGATATTAAAGCGATAAACATTATAATTGATGACAATGTGATAATGTCGCTTAATAGAAGGTTAAAACCAATACAGATTACCGGCCTCTCAAAAATTCCTACCGCGGGCGGAGTAGAAATACGATGGGAAATAGAAACAAGTCAAGGAGAAAAGATATGGTCGCTTTTTCAATATTCGTCAGGTCCAGACACATGGGGAACGGTTCACTTTGGACCAAATACTCTCTATCCAGAGTATAATAAATCCGCGATAAACCTCAACAGTATTCAATCTAGCCAAGAACTACTAGACGTCCGTCTTGTGGCAACGGATGGATTTAATACTTCTATTTGGCTAGAGTCTGATTTTATTGAAATAACAAATAAGGAAATACCGGTGTTTGTTGAAGGGTTGAATGATGAATATCGCTTGAATCAAAGAGCATACGTGGAGGTGAGTTTTATTGATCCTGAAACCGGACAAGGGTGTTACGGGAGTGGATGTCATAACGGAGCTAACAAGGGAAAGTATTCAGTCACGTGGACTTCTGACAAACAGACCATTTGCGACACCGACGTCCCCGATGGCCTGCTTCAATATCGATTTAAAAAGGGCGGCATTCACACATTTACGCTTACAATACAACATACCGAGAAACCACAACTGAATGCAGTTCGCACCTTTGAAGTACTCGTGAACGATGAAGATTTATTTGAGTTGAATCCAAACGATTGCAGTTTCTAAGGGCTCCCTCCAAAATTAGTTGTACAAAATCACGTAGGATTTTTGAGCAGGATTCAAGGAGCTGATGAACGATAGTATACGATGTATACTTGAGCGAATCAGCAACGAGGAAGCCTGCCAAAAAGACACGTCAGTTTGTATAAGTTATTTTGGAGGGAGCCCTAAATGCCGTTTCTTCATTCGCATTATCACCAATCGACCGATACTGCTGATACGCCGGATTGTGACCGTTAGGAGACCAACATTAATGATAGAGATACCGTTAAAACATAGTTGTAATTTCTTGATATACTGTAAGCATGAATAAACTTGTCCCTTTTTCTCAAATATCGAAACTCAAAGGAAAATTCTCATTCCTTAAAAGTATTTCTGTCGTGGTAAATCAAGAAGGCGTACCGATGGGATTTGTGTTCGGGAGAGATTCATTTATAACCCTTCTGGAACTCATGGATGAAGAGTTTGAAAAAAGATCAGAAGGAACCGTGCATGAAAACCCGGCGGGTAAACTCATTGATGTAATAGAAGAGAAACTCCCCCTAAATCCAAAATTTGTAAAAGAACTAAAAGAAGCGCGCAAAGAGAAAAATTGGATTCCACTCAGAGAAGTAGCTAAAAGTCTCCATGTATAACAGTACGTTTACATCGCGCGCCGAACGTGATCTACGAAGACTTCCAAAAGATATCCAGAAACGAATTATCAGAAAATTGGAATCATACGCTCTCCATGAAAATCCGCTCTCCCTTTCTAAACCACTTGTTAATTTGCCACCCGCAACACATCGATTCAGAGTAGGGCCATACAGAATCGCATTTTATATGGTCGATTCAACCATAGTAATAACTAGAATTCGCCATAGACGGGATGTTTATAGAGGATAAACTATATATAACCAAATACATTGGTAGAAAAGAAACATTTACGCGTTTCAGAGAAAAGCGCGGGAGGCTTAGAAAAAGCTAATACGCCTATCACTGTTTATTCACTCTTTGCTTATGAATACGAGGCTTAATTGCACTTTCGTGTTGTTTTTCTAAGCCTTCTTTGTTTTATTTTCGGCTAAAGATCCTTCCGGTGTGGCAGATACGATAATACCAGCGTTTCTTCCCGGATGCAGTAGTACCCCAATGAGAAAGATAATTACTACAGGTTTTACATTTCAGACGTTTTTCCACGCTGAAATATATTCAAACATGAAATGCACCGTTAAATCAAGAAGAATGATGAGTTATTGCAACACGAAATGCAATTAAGCCGAATACGAGGTAGAGGACACGAAGGAGAACGCGCAGAACAAATTTATGCGATTATTTAAAACTCATGAGTATCGGCAATAGTTTTTCCGCCGTCAACAACGATACTTTGCCCGTTTATGTATGAGGACTGGTCGCTGGCAAGAAATGAGACGAC
>DATEBW010000035.1:0-3532 GCA_035287165.1 Patescibacteria group bacterium
TCGCGACCTGATAGCTGTAGCGCTCCGGCTTATCAGAAAGGCCGACCACGGCGATAGTTTTGACGTTTTGGAAAAATGAGGAAAAATTCATGACGAAGGCTTTACGTTCACTCCCTTCTTACTTCTCTGAGGCATAACTAACCTGAAGCTGATGCCGAATATCGTCAGCATGATGATCTGGCATGCCACGCATACGGGGCAAATTTCGTGAATAATAAACAACTCGATAACCGTGATGCGAAGACAAAACAGCAAGCCAAAGGTCGCGACGCCGAAAATTACGCGCTTCCATTTTTTGAAGGCAGCGAGCAGAATAGCTGCGTAGCCGAAGAGGCCGTATAGCGCCGTCGGAATACCCAGTGTTTTTGCGAGCTCGCCCTTTGTCGAGGCGTTACAATTTATATATGAATTAATAGTACACGGCGAAAAGTGATCCAACGGGGCAAAATATTCATACATGAGATAAGACGCGAGCAGGATCCCGACGATGGATAGGAGCTGTATATTCCGATATGCATTTGTGCGCATGGCTCGATTATAGTCCAAAGCAGTTATTTATGCCATAGGGCACATTGAGTAATCTTGTATACTCTTCAAATGAAGTGGCATATTCTCGTCTCCACCGATAGCATCGGTATGTTCGGCGATATAAAAAACCTCAATAAACTCTGGCCGCCGGAGCGGTTTCCCTATGTTGAGATGATCAGCTGGCGCGGCCGTGAGGAATCGATTATCAGCCAGTTGACGGCACACGGCTACCGCATCGCACACCTCCACGGCAGGATGGGAAACGACATACCGGCAATGAGGCTTCTCGATCAGCTCATCACGCGGACGCCAAGCCTGATGCGTCGCTGGGGAACAGCGTATGATATTCTTATCCACACGAGTGAAGCGCGAAAAGCGACGGTAATAAACGCAGCGAAAAGGGCAACGAGGATTAAACGCATTTGGATTGAAAATGATGAATCCGGTGCCGACGGCGTGTCCCGGATGCGCCACACAGCACAACAATACCTTCATAATGGCATACCGACCGGCGTCGTCTTTGACGTGTTTCACTACATCAGATCGTATTGCGAAAGCGATTTGCTGCTGCGACAAAGTTGGGAAGACATGATGCCATTGCTCATCCAGCTTAAACCGTTTGCCCTCGGCATCCATTTCCCTATCGGCACACGGGTCGACGATTCGCTCCCGCTCGATCGCATCTCCGATGAGATGCTGAAACGCTTTGCGGGCGTATGCGAATATACCGGAGTCGAACGCATCACTCTGGAATACCAGCATGAACCGTGGAAATATCGTGCAGGATCTATACCATCATCCGCATTCCCTGTTATCCGCACCCGCATTGAGCGAATAACAAATCGGCTCATAAAAAACAATCTCCTTGTTTAATCAACGGGGATTTTTACGAAGTCGTCCGGAAGAAACTCCTGACAGATACGTGTACATCTTCATTCCCACGACGGCGCCGACGATCGGGCCGATCAGATACATGAGGTTAAATGACCCGAGTGCCATAGCAACGGCAGGATTCAGGACGCCATTGGAAACCGTACCGGCGAGGAATAACCCGACGAGCAATGATCCGCCGACCACCATCCCCTGCACCGGCTTCTCCACCGCACCATGAATAACCGCGCTGACACCGAAGGCAAAAACGAGGGCGCCGATTGCTTCTGCTGCGGCAATCATCGGATTGTCGGTTACCCGCACCTGCATGCCGGCGAGTTTTGACGCGAGATCACTGATAAGGAGGCTTGCCGCGGCGATTGCCAGCATTCCCCCGACGAGCTGCGCCGCGATGTAGCCGAGCGCGTCGTCGCGGGAAATCTTTTTGAGCGACCAGACGCCGATCGTCACGGCGGGATTCAGATGTGCACCGGATATTCCGCCGATCGTATTGACGAAAAGCGCGAGTGTTACCGCGGCAAAAACAGGCGTGAGCCCTGCTTGTTTTCCCGCCGCAAACGTGATGACGACGAGTGAAAGAACGAATGTCCCAAACCCTTCAGCAATATATTTTTTCATGTATTTTTACTGTACACTGACTTTTAGAGTTTTTCAATAACCTTCTTTCCCGAGAATAAGATGATACAATAAAAATGTATGAATCAGCTCGTTACTTTACAAGAAGCATGTCAATGGGCAACTGAATATTTAGACCGGAACGTGAGTCTATCGAATGTTTCCTATCTCGTACAGTATGGAAAAGTTAAAAAGCATGGTAACAATGGAAAAACATTAATCAATCTTAACGATTTAAAAAACTAATACAGCTGTTTCAATTGCCTGATACAATCTCAATAATCTTATGAAGCCGCAAAAAGAACTTATAGAAAAATTTTTACAGAGCGCAAAAACGCGAGGAATCAAAATAAGCCCGATCAGAGTTTTGCGAACGAATACTTATAGTGTGGGCAATGCGAACGTTTTAATACGCACCGCTTCCGATTTAGGGCAGAGATATTTTTTTGGCTTGAATTACATCAATGCCGAGGAAGTTTATAACCTAGATAATTCATTCGTTGCTTTTATTTGCGGCAATATGGATAAAACACTGATCATTCCAACTGACGTGTTAATTTCTCGCTTACCAGAAATCAGCCACGATAGAAACGGCGAATATAAAATAAATTTTACGAGGGATTTACAACTCGTGTTAAAAGGAAGAAATCGTAGATTAGACTGCTCTCAATATATCAATAATTGGGATTTGTTAACTCGAACAGCTTCAAAATCATTAACATCTGTTCAGCCAGAGGAAAGTATACATAGCGTTATTCAAGGTCGTTTGGTAGACATAGGAAACATACGAGGATACTCTACTTATTGTCCTGATAAAAGTAAAACATTTAATCGAATTAAACTTGGAAAAATGATATCTCTCGATGAATGTCCCAAGTTGCAATTTTCTGACTATGAACTACTACGTAAAATTGACGTCCTATGGTTCAGGCAAGCAAATAGTGGTTATTACCCAGTCTATGCTTTTGAAGTAGAAATCTCGACGGGAGTTTGGTCTGGCTTTGGAAGATTAGCGACCTTACGGGATTATGAAACACGACCTTATATCGTTACAAACGAAGATAAAAAATTTCGACAGGTCATATCTCAATTTCCGGAAATAAAGAGTAGGTTTATACATGTAATACCAGATCAAGTAGGACTGCTTTACTCGGCGGAAAAAAATCTCATTGCAATGAGACAGGAGTTTAATCTCTAAGAGGCTGTTTGAAAAGTTCAGAACCGTAGTCGCAACCCTTGTGGTTGCCCGAGAAAGCGGCTCGGTCTCAGGACAGAAATAATCTATTCACGATTTGAAAATCAAAATATGACTACAGAGCTATGCGACTTATCTTGTAATATTATCTTGTAATATGCTTGGATTCTGCCTGTTGGAAAAAAGCAAGGACGAGGAAACCCCGCCTTATTTTACCGTTACAAATCCGGCGTATGAGATATGTCCCCGCCACCTGTACTTTGGGGAGAACAGAACAATCAAGCATAGTGTATCCTATCCCCA
>DATEBW010000036.1:0-5936 GCA_035287165.1 Patescibacteria group bacterium
AAGGCTTTCTGAAACGTATAGCGGATAGACGCGGCATTCTGATCTGCGCAGCCATTTGAGGCAGCGTTCGCGCACGGAAAAGCTCCCGTAAAGGAAGGGTAAATTTCACAGACGGTTTGTGTTTGTCTCCGGGGAGATCGATGAGTTCCCGCAGCGGTTTACCGTAAAAGAGCCGTTTGAGTATTATGTCTCCCAGTGCGTCAGCTGAAAAGGTGCGGGTCGCTACTATGGCAAATACAGGAAACGGTATTGCGTCGAGATCGGGAACTTTGTCCTCGGTCGCTATAATCAACACTTTTCCGTCTGGTTTGACGCGCCGTATGCCGGTGAGATTTTTAGGAGACATCCGTGTATGTTTTTTCCGCAATTTCGGCAACCCAAAGTAAATGAGGTAATCATACTGTTCTTTCTCATGCGGTTTTGTATCGACGCGACAACCTGCATTTTCCAGCCGTTTCTTCAGGATATCCGCGATAAACGGCGTCTCTTCACCGATCAGGAGGGCGGTTTGGTTCTGGTCGATTTCTTCAACGGTGAGGAGGGGGCGATTTTTGTCCATATAATCATTGTAGCACCATAGGTATGCTGTCGCACTGAAAATCTAAATTCAATCCGCCAGCTGGCGGACTAAGCTCCAAATAAACTCCAAATTCTAATACTCAAATCACAAATGTTTAGAATTTTGAACGTGAGTTAAGAATTTATTTAGAAGTTGTAATTTAATATTTAGAATTTGGATGTCATCTCATGATAAAATACCTCTATGAATTATCACAGTTATACGTACGGCGATCTTTCATTGTCGCAGGTCAGAGAACGCATCAGCGAATATATGAAGAAAGAAACAGGCCCGCAATACCAGGTAATCATCGGTACTGATTCCCAGCAACATAACGGGTCAACCGATTTTGTTACTGCTATTGTCATCCACCGCATCGGCCATGGCGGTATTTATTTCTGGTCGCGTACCATCGATCAGAAAAGGCGCGTGCTGAAACAACGCATATTTGAAGAGGCGGCGCAATCGCTGACGGTGGCCCAGGGACTCATGGAGGAATTTAAAAAGAACGGCATATTGAAGATGGATTTTACGATTCACGTTGATGTAGGCCAGAAGGGTCCCACGCGTGAAATGTTGTCCGAAGTCGTGGCGATGATTCGCAGTTCCGGCTTTGACGTTAAGACAAAACCGGATGCCTATGGCGCGTCAAAAGTTGCGGACCGGCATACGTGAAATCAAATGAACCCTCCTAAAGCTTCGAAGGGCAAGCAAAAGAACAGAGGAGTAATCAGTAATAAACACTGAAAAACGGGCAACGGTTAATTTTGACTTGGTGTCGGAGATACTTCAATACTCCTACACGCTTCATTTATATTAGTATCCTTCAAGAAGTATTCTTCTCTCCCGCGGCATTGCGCCTTTATTATTCCTTCGGGTGGGTGAGGAGGCTCGGTTGACGGGTGTCGCGTGAGCATAATATCGGTAACTCTTCTCCAGATAGGGGTTGCGCCGGTGATGCCGGATGAGAGCACCGGATGCATCGGCGTGTTATCATTATTTCCTACCCACGTCACCACGACAAAGTCCTTGGTAAAGCCGATTGCCCAGTTATCACGTTTGTCGTTACTCGTTCCGGTCTTTGCCGCTATCCAAGACCCTTGAATAAAAAGTTGTGAACGAGGTCCGAAAGTAGTACTTCGTGCGCGGTTATCTGCCAAGATATCAGAGAGAATAAAGGCGACGGTCTCGGGCACAACCGGAAAACCGCGTGAAGGCGTCGTATGATCCTCCAATACCCTATCTCGATAGTCGGTTACTTTAAGAATCGGATTAAGGTCGTGCCGGGTACCGCCTGCTGCAAGCGTGCCGTAAACGGTAGCCATATCGACCATCGTCACCTCGCCGCCGCCCAAGGTCAGTGAGAGGCCGAACCGTGAGGCGTCATCCCACGACGAGATGCCCATGAGGCGTCCTTGATCAATCATTGCCGGGACGCCGATGGTTGCTAATGTTTTTACCGCAGGTACGTTGTACGAGTTACCGAGCGCCTCCCGTAGTGTCAACCAGCCGTGAAATCTGGCGTCGTAGTTTATTGGCGAATACGGCGGGCTACCGGGAATGTGGTAGATTTGAGGACTGTCGTTAATCAGTGTTGCTGCAGTGTAACCTTTCTGTAGGGCCGCGGCGTAAGTGACAACTTTGATAGCTGAACCGGGCTGCTGTAGAGTGAGGGTGACGTTGACATTGCCGTCTTTTTCCTGACTAAAATAATCGGTCGAACCCACCATTGCCAAAATTTCACCCGTTTGCGGATTGGCAACTACTGCGGCGCCGTTTCCGACATTAAGAGACCGAAGTGCCGAAACTTCACCTGCCACAATCTGCTCTACTGCGTCTTGAAGAGTAATATCGAGGCTTGTTGTAACGCGCAATCCCCCTTGTTCAAGCGCGCGCATACCGTACCGTTTTGAGAGGATATCACGCACGTACATGACAAAGTGAGGTGCTTTTATCGTGGTTTTTGGGTTTTGTATAGTAAGTTGTTCCTGTTGGGCATGATTCTTTTGTTCTTCAGTAATGTATCCTTCCTCAAACATCCGTTGCAACACCACTTGCTGCCGCCCGTATCCTTGTTCCGGTTGCACGCCATGCGGAGAAAACCTTGTCGGGGCTGCGGGTAATCCTGCAAGAAACGCCGCCTCGGCAAGTGATACATCTCGTATGTTTTTGCCGAAGTATGTCTCTGCAGCAGCTTCCGCACCCCACGCCGTCCCGCCGTAGGGAACTTGGTTTATGTACTGTTCAAGAATTTCATCTTTTGAGTAAATCCGCTCTGCCCAAACGCTTAAGATAAGTTCCTTGATTTTCCGCCGTATCGTTTGCTCTGGATCAAGGAGCGCCGAGCGTACGAGCTGCTGAGTGATGGTTGATCCACCCTGGACTTCGTTTTTTACCGCAATTGCATATGCCGCACGAACAATACCTTTGAGTGAAAAGCCGCGGTGGTTATAGAACTCTTTATCCTCGACTGCAACTGTTGCATTAATAAAATGTTTCGGAACTTCCGCTAACGGTACCGGTGTTCTATTTTGCTCTGCATAGACTTCATAAAGCAGGACGCCGTTGCGGTCAACAATCTTCGTTGTTACTGGTATGGAGCGCGCGGACAACATGCGCGGGTTGGGAAGATCCCGATAAAGAATGTATGCGCCCGCTGGCGTCGTGATAATAAGTAGTGCGGTGAAAAAACCGAAAAAGTACATAATAACAGCGGGTATTTTTGTACGCTTTTTGCTTCGTTTTTTTCGGGACTCTCGGTAGATAAGTATCATTCGATTTCGTCGGAACCTTTTGAAGTGAGATACTATACGAAGAAGCACCCATTTCATATTTGTATATAACCAAATAAAAACTGCTTTTTCGCAAGAGGCGAGATAGCGAAGTACGCGAACGATGCGTGTTATAATAAATACTATAAGGTATATTATAAATTCAAAGAATAGGATTGTGATCTCGCCAACAAGACGCAGAAATTTAGTCATCACTGAAATCGGCTTATGCAGAAATAACCCCATAGCAACACGGTTATAGCACACGCTGACGGTTTTTTGTAGAGGGAAAAAGGGAGCGTAAAGTGTGGTATGCTTATTGAGTAAAAATCAGAGTGCCTTAAGCATTATCACTCATTGATAATCTTTGAGAGAATTTCTAATGCCAAATTTCTAATGTCTAATAAATTGGTCGAATAACATAATGCACTAAAACTTGCTTTAATGGTATTACTGGTTCAAATTTCAAGCAGTTTATGACTTTGAGATTTAGTACTTTAAGGATTTGATTAGAAATTAGATATTAGAAATTAGAAATTTTCATGCGTCGTTTTTCTTCTTCCGGCATCATTCTCTTTCTGATACTGATTCTTCCGCTGCTGATTTTTGCCGTTACTATGCGCCAGCAACTAGTAGGCAGGGCTGGCGAGGTGCGCGCCCGGATAGAAATAGATACGCAAACCATTACCGGCCCGTTGCCCCAGACATGGCGTGCACTGGCGCAAGGCGGAGAGGTGAAAGGGGAACGGATGCTGGCGAACGTGGTTCCCCAGATCATGGAGTTATCGCCGCGATACATCCGCATCGACCATATCTACGATTTTTATGATGTCGTATCGCGGAATGATGGCGGGCAGTTAATCCTCAATTGGTCACAGCTTGATGCAACGGTATGCGACATTCTCGCGAGCGGCGCCCGTCCGTTTTTCAGCCTCGGCTATATGCCGCCTGCTTTGTCACGTGACGGTAGCCTTATCTCGGCGCCGGCGCAGTGGGGAGACTGGCAATATCTCGTAGAGAAAACGATTGAAAGGTACAGCGGGAGAAATACCGTACTGTGCGGAGGTTCTATAAATGCCGGCATTCCGGATATCTATTACGAAGTATGGAATGAGCCGGATCTGGAAGTATTCGGCAAATGGAGTCTGTATGGAGGAGATAAGGATTATAAGTTGCTCTATCTGGTTTCCGCGCAAGGGGCAGCAGCCGCTGATAATGTTCAACAGTACTTCCTCGGCGGTCCGGCGACAACTGCGCCTTATGCCAATTGGATGAAAATATTCCTTCGGTTTATACGAGAAAATAATCTCCGCATCGACTTTTTGTCGTGGCACCGGTATTCAGCCGATCCCCGTGATTTCGATGCAGACACATTGCTCGTTGACGTATGGCTGGCAGAGGAAGAATTTGCCCGCTACCGGTCGTTGCCGCGGATCATCAGCGAATGGGGGTACGACGCGCAGCCGAATCCGGTTTCCGAGTCGCCCATGGGAGCAGCGCATTCCGTGACGGCAATCCGGAATTTGATCGAACAGGATCTGGAAATGGCGTTTCTCTTTGAAATAAAAGACGGCAGAACGCCGACGTGGGGGATCCTTTCATCGACGGGAACTAAAAAACTCCGGTACCATGCAATCAAGCTTCTTGATATTCTCGGCCCGAGGCGCTTGCGTTTGACCGGTGAAGGAACATACGTGAAAGCGATTGCCAGCAAAAATACGGATGAAGTCGCCGTTATTTTGGTAAATTATGACCGCAGCCAACAGCATCAGGAGACCGTCCCGGTGAAGTTTAACGGCCTGACGCCCGAGAGAAACTATGAAATGACGTTAATAGAGTTGGGAGGACAAGAGCAGTCGGTGGTATTACCCGCTTCTGCCGAAGGTATTCTGACGCGGCTCATATTGATGAAGCCGAATAGTGTCGTCGGCATGCGGCTCGTGCCGAGATAACCTGCAAATAGCAAAAAAGTGATCGCCTCGAACGCGACTCGAAGAGTCCGCCATCGTTCATGTTCATCTCGTGGTCTTCGTCCACGCAGATGAATATTCACTTTGGCGGACAGCGTGCTTCTTACTCTAAACCTTCGGTTTAGAGAGTAGCACTGCTGTGGAGATGGGGAGTAGTGAACTCCCGTCCGAGAACGTACTGTTATTACCGTGATACAAGCTTAACAAAATGATTCTTCTTTAGTGCGCCGGAATGATTGGCGAAAAATCGGTTACCGCATCATTCCTGATGCTCCGGCTGAATTTTCACCCATCGCACCTCACCGGAGGAAAGCGACGATGAATGCTCCATTATGCGTAGAGTGCCTGCGCGTAGGCGCCGGCATACGCTGGAGAAGCGAATTGCGCTTTGATGCGTTGAGCATCAAGCTGACCGAGTGCTCGGCCAATTCGCTTTGCAAGCGAATTATTTGCTTGTCTTTTTTGATTCTGTTTTATCTCGCGGAGCGAGATCCTGCTTCGCAGGACGACGAATAAATCAACGTCGGCTTGCGGTATATAACCATACATACCCGTCGAATCAAGTCATCCCCGTTATGTTTTGTCATGCTGAATACGTTCACTATCGTTCAGTACTATAGTTTATTTCAGCATCTT
>DATEBW010000037.1:0-3243 GCA_035287165.1 Patescibacteria group bacterium
TGCGTTTGTTTAACATGAAGACGGTTTATTTTATTAGACATGGACAGAGTGAGGGGAATATCGGCTCGGCGTATCAAACTGCTGACTCGCCTCTAACTGAAAAAGGACAAAAGCAAGCAGCAATTATTGCTGATAGATGCGCCCGCTTGCCGATCGAAACAATAATTTCGAGCACTCAACAGCGCGCAAAATCGACAGCCTCCATAATTGCGGAAAAAACCGGCCATGTTGTCGAATTCTCCGATTTATTTCGGGAACGTAGAAAGCCAACTGCGCTTTCTGGAAAATCCATCAAAGATTCCGTAGCTCGGGAGCTAAACGAGCGTTGGTGGGATAGTCTGATGGGTACAGGGCCGAGAGTTGAAGACGGCGAGAATTTTGATGATTTAAGCGCACGTGCGGCTGCAGCATTGGAATACCTTACTGCACGCGCGGAGGGTAATATTCTCGTGATTACCCATGGTTTTTTCATGCGGTATATCGTCGCACGGGCGATATACGGCAAGGAGCTTACTGGAAAGGCATTTGAACCCATGGCGAGAAGCTTAGTTATGGAAAATACGGGAATTACAGTTCTTAGATATAAAGCTACTGAAGAGCTGGAAGCATGGGGGCGGTCAGCAGAATGGAAACTCTGGATCTGGAACGATCACACCCATTTGGGCTAAAACTAGATTAATTGCGATGAGTAAGAAAGCGCATGATGCGCCGTCTTATGACGCAGGTCGCAAGATTATACAGACCGATTATTTAGCTTAAAACCTATGAAAACAATAACAATTCGAATTAACGAAATCGCTCGAAATTTATTAATATCCATTTCAACAGCAACGCTGGTGTTTATTCTTGGATTTGGCATCGCAAATGCCGAAACAAATGGAAAGGTAAAGACCGAGATGCACATTACGAACAATGGGCAAGTCTTGGTGCGTGGAGCCAAAGTGACAGCGGTCGCGTCAAGTACGATTACGGCGACGGTCAATTTCAACTCGGCAAGCCCGACTTTCACTTTCACTGTGAAAACCGATGGTTCAACTCAATTCGTAAACCGGAATGAGCGCGCCGGCAGTGCTGCTGACGTGACGGTGGGTAACACGATAAATTTCTCCGGCAAACTTGACCCAACCGCGTCTACGCTGACTGTCAACGCGAAAGTTATCAAGGATTTGTCAGTGCCTACAACGACAACCGTTACTATCCGCGGTTCTATTACCAACGTAAGCACGTCCACCCAAACGTTGATCATTAAAACGAATTCCGGAACTACTACTGTGACGATTTCCGGCAATACAGAACTTAAGATCGACGGGAAAACTTCTTCTATCGGCAACATTGAGGCAGGCGATTCGGTGCGTATAGTCGGCACCGTCAATATTGGTACTAATGTTTACACAGCTGAACGAATTGTCGTCTCTGACGATAGCGATCGGGATAACGGCAAACGTGAAGAGATACGAGCAGATATTCGAGGTTACTTGAAGAATCTGTTCAATGGCATTGGACCCTTCAAATTGAAAGTAAATTAGAGCTTGAGAAATAGACAAAGACGGCCCCTAGCGGGCCGTCTTTGTTTTTACTAGCGTTTATTAGCTGCTCATCAAACCTTCATGAAGATGATTATAGGCTTAGTTAAGGTCGAGATTGGAATTAGATTGGAGCGAAATTAATAACTCAAGAATCAATTATGCCGAACACGACGAGTGATGGAGCAAGCGGCGCAACAACAGCACTTCTTGCGATACTTGTTATCGCGGTAATTGCATTAGGAATTTGGTTTGTAATGCGCCAACCGGCTCCGGCCGCGACGCAGGAAGCGGGAACGGGTGCGGGAGTCGATATAGATATAGGCGGAGGAACAGGAAATCAGAATCCGGCTGATCAGAATAACTAGTAAATTAGAGCGGAATCTTAAAGTTGAATTCTGGACGCGGCCCTTGCGGGCCGCGTTCCGTTATTCACATGCTCCTTTAGAACCTGCATGATAGACTCGAAGTTCAACATGAAAGTCCAATTTGACAGCGCCGTATTGAAATTCATTATCGGCTGGATATTAGTATTCCTGTTTCGACTAATTCCATTCCGGCCGCCGAATTTTGAGCCGATGCTTGCGACGATAATGCCTTTCTCTAAGCGATATGGCTATGCGGGGAGTTTTCTTTTTGGTTTTCTCGGGATAATTCTTTATGACGCGATAACCAGCGGATGGGGAAGTTGGACGGCGGTCACGTCTATCGCCTATGGACTTCTTGGAGTCTGGTCTTGTTTCTATTTCCGGGGTCGAGAAGCTTCTCGAATGAATTTTCTAAAATTCGGAATCGGGGGTACGCTCGTCTATGATGCAGTCACGATGATGATAGGTCCTGTTTTTAATTCACAGCCAATCTCAGTCGCAATTTCGGGCCAAATCCCATTTACTATGATGCACCTTTTGGGGACGATAGTTTTTGCAACACTTCTTAGTCCTGCGTTATACAGATGGGTTGTAAAGAATGATATTTTTGAGATTGCAGCGTTATCCCGAGCCAAGTCACTGAAATAGATTTGTATTATTGCGGTCGGCGGTATACTAGATGACGATGTTGCACGTAGTAAAGACACAGCAATTCAGTCGCGCCTCTCTCGATAAACTTTTCGAACTTGCCGGTGAATTGGAAAAAAAGCGGGACGATTGCTTGAAAGGCAAGATACTCGCTTCACTCTTCTATGAACCGAGCACGCGCACAAGATTTTCTTTTGAATCAGCAATGCTGCGCCTTGGAGGCGATGTATTAACTGTGGAAAATGCCAGAGAATCAAGCTCCGGGGCAAAAGGGGAGACGCTTGAGGATACGATTCGCGTCATAAATTATTATGCCGACGTAATAATCTTGCGGCATCATGAGGAGGGCGCTGCCGAGCGTGCCGCCAAAATCTCCAAAATTCCCGTGGTGAACGCCGGCGATGGCACCGGCCAGCATCCGACGCAAGCGATCCTCGACCTCTATACGATACAGCGCGAGCTAGGAAAAATTGACGGCATCAATATCGCAATCGTCGGCAATCTGAAATATTATCGGGCGGCGAGATCTCTCGCGTATTTGTTAGGCAAGTTCAATAATATTCATCTGACACTTGTCAGCTCACCGGAACTTCGCATGCGTGATGACATCAAGGAATACCTTAAAAAACATAAAGTTACCTTTGAAGAAACAGGCGACATGCAGGAGGCGATGAAAGTCGCCGACGTCATATATCAAACGCGCA
>DATEBW010000038.1:0-3822 GCA_035287165.1 Patescibacteria group bacterium
CTTCAGACTACAGACTTTAGACATAAGACAAGAGAAGCTAGACTTCAGGCAACAGACTTCAGAATCTATACCCCTTCTTCCCATAACGTCGGGAATCCGGCATATCTTTCACGAGTTTCGCATTTTGTCATTCCGGACTTGATCCGGAATCTATGTAGATAATTATCTGTATAGATTCCCCCGCCGGCCGGCGGGGGAATGACAATGAGTTCGCAAGAATATAACTGCGAAATTCTTATCTTTTCTGATTTTAAAAGCAGAGTGGTATAAAAGGGAAACGAATCCACAGCGGGATTGATAGCGCAAACGTGATTTCAAGAAAGTTCTTCAGGTGGCTCTAACGGTTCTTTTAGAATTGAAGCCGCGCTGATGTCGACGTGATAACCCGTGATAATATTTCCCCTGACGAATGCCAGTTGTTCCTCGGTGTATCGTGAGAAATCTGTAATCCCCGGTGCGTCAAGAGGTATTTCCTTTCCGTTATGGTCAAAGATACGACCTTCTGGTGCCTGTATTTCATTTACCATAACCGGATTATAACACGCCTGGATAGCTTGCGGGCTGCATTACAGCTTAAACGAGTAGGTCTGTGAAGTCAGGGATTCTTCGCCGGTGACGACGTGAATCTGGTAGAAATATTCCTGTCCGGGCACGAGATCGCGCAGGATGAGCTGATGGACGAGTGCAGGTTCGATAGATACGGGATAGGTGGTCGCGTTGAGCGGCTGGTCAGTCCAAACGGACACATCAGTTCTTGCAAGTTCGCGTGTCGAAAATGCAATGGTGACGCGCCGTGCTTCAGTATCGGGGATGACCGTCGGAATGGAAAGAGTTTGCTGTGCCTGAATGCGCGCCTGTTGGCTTCTCTGCGCTTCTTTTACCGTAAGAAACATGGCGCCGCTAAGAGCGATAAGCAGCGCGACCGGCATTAATACGGCTGACAGGGAAGGAAGTGGTATTTTCCATGTGCGGAAGTAGTTTATTTTTGCCTCCTGCGCTTTTTTGAACTTTTCCAGTTCCTGTTTTTGAAACCACGCGCCCGAACACAGGGGACAGCGCAGGACGTACACATCTGCCGGAACCGATTCGCCAAAATATCGCTCCAGCGATGAGCCGCACTTGGGACAAACGTTTGATGCGCGGCTGTCCTTTGGCGGAACATCGGTGAGCTTTTGTTGTGACAAGTCTTCGGCGGTTTCGGATGAAATGCGGTTTACTTCGCCTTTGTCAAAAAAGACGCCTCCGCAAGCCTCACAAAAATCTACCTCCAGCGTGCCGGACGAGGCGGTTCGGACATTTTTCTTTGTTAAGTGATGGCCGCAGTTGGGACAAGAAAACATGAATATTTCAGATTTAAGATTTATGATTTAAGATTTCAGAATGCCGACTAACAATAGTTTAGATAAAGATTGCAAAGAATGCAATACCCTACGATAACTCAATGAGCAATGAACAAATTAACAAAAGAACAAACAGTTTGTTTACCGGGTTGTTTTTTGCTCATTGTTCTTTTGCTCTTTTGACTGCTAAAATATCCAAATCGCCAGTTCCCCCGCTTCCGTTTGGCGCATGCCGCCAAAATCACCTTCAGCATTGCCCTGCACCGATCCGGTAGAAAGATCCCCGTCGTCCAACGCGCGATCCATGCGTAGAAGCGCACGGCGGTGGATTTTCCCTTCATCATTATCCGGTGCAGTGCCGGGGCGGTCGTCGTCGAGAATAATGATAAAGTCGCTTGCTCCGTTGTTATCACGATCAGGGCACGTCGGAGGAGGGGAGCCGACGATGCAGTCGCCGACTTCACCGTCCCAACCGATCGCGCCCTTCCAGGGATGGCTGCGCGGAATGCTGCGTTCGTTTGAGTAGGGCCCGCGCCAGCCGGCAACGCCCGGATCGACGAGGAAGGGATTTTCATTGGTCAAATGAAACCATGGCGGGTTGCTTCCGGTATCGATGCGATACAAGCTATATGCGCGGCGGACCTCGCGGATAATCGCCACGGTTTTATTCGCGTTTGCCACGTCTATGCGGCCGATCGCCCATGGCAGCATGATAAGGGTCAAGACGAGAATAATGGTCGTGACGACAAGGAGCTCGATGAGGGTGTAGCCTTTCATACAGTAAGTCTATCAAATAATAGTATGCAGAATCTAGTATTCAGAATCCGGAATTCAGAATTGAGGGATTAGATTTTTTAATTAAGAATAATGAAAGCTGTAGAGAAAATCATGCAGTACATGATATAGTCTGATCCACTTTCACGCGGAGCGTGATCTGGCTCCGCACGACAAGGTTTAACCTTGAAGTACTTGAAGTAAAAAGCTCCCACTTCGCACGAGGCTACGAGGGACAAGCATGTCCCGACGTTACAGTCGGGAAGGCTCTCAGATGTGACATCGGAGAGGGGACAAAGCCTTGCTCATTTTTATAGCGCGAGCGCGCTGCCTATCTGATATTGGTTTATTGATGGGGTTGTATTATTTTACGGATTTGCTAAGATGACATTATGTTAACGAAATCAGATTTACAACAGATAGGGAAGTTAGTTAAAGCGATTTTAGATGCGGAGTTGTTTGGTATAAGGGAAGATATCATGGATATGAAGAGCAGACTAAAACATCTACCGACTAAGGATGAATATTTCACTAAAATGGATAAAGTGATTACCGAACTTCAAAAAGAGCGCGATGAACATACGGTTATGCGTGGGCAGATTGAGGATCATGATAATCGCATTGAAAAAGTAGAGAAAAAGCTTCGCATCACTTCGCCGAATTAACCCGAAAATATTCCAGTAAAAAACGCGCTTGTGGTCTCAGTATGTGATGAACGTGTTAGTATTGCAGTTTCTATAAAACGGTGATATACATACATCCATGGCTATAAAAAAAGCTACTAAAAAAACACTCATCCAAGCGATCGAGGAGTTATTCAAGAAGGAGCGGAGTCATACCGAGGAGTTATTCAGGAAAGAACGGATTTATACTGCAGCAGAATTTGCTAAGATCGATAGCAAGTTTGATAGACTTGAAGAGAAAATTAACTTGCTTCCTACAAAAGATGGACATTTCAAAAAGATGGATAAAGTGATTACCGAATTGCAGAAGGTTCGTGAAGAGCAAGTAGTTCAATCAGGATGGAAAGACGAGATTGCTGATCTTGACCATCGGGTGAAGAAAATAGAGAAACACGTGCATATTTCTTCTCCTACTTCGTAAGTAACCCCTATAAGATTAACCTTTAAATTAGCTGTTCGCTATTCGTTTTTCGCCAGTAAAAAACGCGCTTGTGGTCACCGTATCGTGACGAATGTCCGCCAGCTGGCTGACAAACCTCCACCTTGCGGTGGAACACAAACGCGTTTCGCTTTCTCTTTACCCACCGTAGCGAGTATTTCGACTGCGAGGCTGTAAGCCTCGAGTCGAACACGAGCGGAGGCGGGCCATCGCCATCCGGCGAGATCTATTTTTCTCCTCATCGGAGAATAGATCGTCCCGCCGATGGCGGGACGGGAGTATGTCCCGACGTTTCAGTCGGGATCCCGACGTTATGTCGGGAGATAATTGCTTACCCCTTGTTCTTGTCCTGGCGAGGCAGTTGCCAAAACCAGAACTTTACCCTCCGACTCGGAGGGTTAACCAGCCTGAAGCTGGCGGCCCGGATACCGAAGTACCCGAGGGTAGTTGCCTGTCTCGTTTTTAAGCGCGAGCGCGCTGCCTAATATCAGTTTGTTGATGATCTTGTAATATTATATGGATTTGCTATGATGGATATATGTTAACGAAATCAGATTTACAACAGATAGGGAAGTTAGTTAAGGCG
>DATEBW010000039.1:0-5475 GCA_035287165.1 Patescibacteria group bacterium
CATTACCGGTGACGCAAATACCTCGGCTACCATACTGAATTTTGCCAATAATAATATTGAAGGAAGCGTCGTCATTGGAACGGTCAATATCTTCGGAGATCTCACCGGAGACATCATTTTCCCGTAAGAGTATTACCAGCAGGTACTTCTCGCGCAGAACACCGGTAACGGAGCAGGTTCAGACAATACGGCAAATCTTACTCAAACAACCACTGACACGGTCAAACAGACCAATGACGCAGCGATCGTCAATAATGTCACCGCCGACGCGACGACCGGCGCTAACGAAACCGATAAAAATACCAACAGCGACAGCACCATTACCACCGGAGATGCAGACGTTGATGTCAATACCGTGAATGTTGCTAATACGAATATTGACGGCAACTGGTTCCTCGTCCTGGTAAATGAGGCCGGAAACTGGATCGGGCAGATTTTCGGCGGGGAAGAAGGAAGCAATATCGCTGGTAATGCCGCAACCGACTTTACCGTGGATGCAAACGGGAACGTCACGGTCGGCAATACGGGAAACGGCAGCGGTTCAACCAATACGGCAACCGCGGACGTTACCAATAATTCGACGGTTGAACAAACAAACACTGCTGAAATCGTCAACAATATAAGCCTCGGGGCAAACACCGGAAAAAACAGCGCATCTAAGAATACCGGTGGCAGCAATATGATTGAAACAGGAGATGCGAATATCGTCGCCAATATAGTGAATTTCGTCAATACCAACATTACGGGCGGCGGAAATCTATTCGTCACTGTCGTCAACGTATTCGGCAGCTGGACAGGCGACTTCGTAACACCATGGAGCAAAAAGCCTGAAGTTGCCAGCGCGCCGGAACAAACCCCGAATAACGGGTCGTCTGAAAATGCAGAAGAGTCTAACGGCAATGGTGGCAATGAACAGAACAATACTCTTGCCATCGGCGGAACGGGCGAATCTACGGATAATACTTCATCCCCAACAACCCAAACTTCCCTCAATACCCCAACGCCCACAACCACGTCGCAATCTCTGGTCGCTGCGGCAATCGCGACACTCGTGCCTTCATCGGGAAAAACGGCGAATGAAGAAGATCCACAGCCCACTGACACCAATGAAGCTATTGCCTACGTGCCGGAAGTTAACGCTGCTCAAAGCCCGCCACGCAAAACAGTCGATATAAATCTCGCATGGACGCTGTTGCTTATACCTATCGGAGGGATCGCATTCGGCATAAGAAAACTGCTCATAAAGAGAGCATTAGAAATTAGAAATTAGAAATTAGAAATTTTTAATTGTTTTACTCATTGTTCGTTGCTTATTGTTTTAATAGTTTCGTGGTTTCATGAAGAAATTATGGTTGACTATAGTATCCTGCTCCCTGCTTATCATCAGCGCGTCACCCGCCGACAGCGTTGAGTTTGTCGTGGAAGGGAACGGCGGCGGAGATAACACTATCAGCGCTTCGGTTACTTCAGATACCACCGTCAATCAGACGAACAATGCCCAAGTAAACAACGATATAACTTCCTCGACAAATACCGGTGCAAATCAAGCCTCCGGCAACGCAGGTAATGTATTGATCGAGACCGGATCAGCCCAGGATTCTATTTCCGTAGAGAACAGCCTCAATACATCATTAGTTTCCAATTCATGCTGTGACGGTCAATCTCACGAATCATCAGCCACTATAGCAAATAACGGCAGCGGTACGAACGAAATAATTTTGAACAAAGTGAACACGACCGATATTTCGATTACCCAGAACGCTTCGGTCATCAACATCATCAAAGCTTCGGCAAACACCGGTAAAAATTCAGCCAATGACAATAACGGCAACGTGATTATTAAAACAGGTTCCATCACCAGCCGTGAACTTATTGAGAATAAAAATATTAACACCGCACATCTTGAACTGTCGAATTCTGAAGGGTCTGTAACGGTTCGCATAAACGGCAACGGGGAAGATTCCGAAAATAACGTGACGGTTTCTCTGACATCTTCGGTTAATCAGACGGTGAATAATACCGCGAATGTCTTTAACGACATCAACCATGAGCTCAATACCGGACACAATACGGCCAACGGAAACAGCGGTGACGTTCTTTTGGAAACAGGCGATATAGCGTATTGGTCCACTGTCAGAAACGTCGGTATCAACTACTCGTTCGGAAAGACGAATACCTGCTGTGATCTGACCAATGATCCTGATCTCCCGCCGACGATTGGCGTCGGTGGCCCTGATCCGGTAGATGATCCGGCTTCTCCTTCAGCGCCGCCTGTCGTAAATCAATCAAACCCGTCGTCACCATCGTCGTCAAATAACCATATAGTCGAAAATGCTATCGCGTCAGTAGGGAGCGTATTAGGCGGTTCTGTACTTCCGGCAACCGGAAGTATATGGTGGCTGTACGCAACGATGGCAAATATCCTTATGTTCCTTATGGGGTTGTATTTGCGACTTCGCGCTGGGCGATCACCATGTTACCAACCATATACGTATGCATACGTAAGATAAAAACTGCGCTTGGTATAATAAGGCGCAGTTTTTTTATGAAACACCGGAACATACTTGGGCTGTTGGGCAATATCCTGATTATAGTTTCGCTCCTGTCGACGGGCTTTATTTACGCGCCGCTTATCAGGCTGTTGGTAATCCCTCCGCAGCCAATCAAAATTACTGACTCGTCGATGCCGGTCCTGACCATTCCGAAAATAAACGCGTCCGCGCCGATTATCGAAAACGTCAATCCGTGGGACAAAGAAGAATATATGCAAGCCTTAACGAAGGGCGTCGCGCACGCCCGAAACACTGCCCTGCCGGGAGAAAACGGCACAAGCTTTCTCTTTGCCCACTCATCCGATCTGCCGTGGCGCCTCACGCGTTACAACACGATATTTCTTAAACTGGGAAACCTGGAAAAGGGGGATGAAATAGTCATCACCAAAGAAGGAATCCAGCTCCGGTATGAAGTCATTGAGAAGAAAACCGTCTGGCCGAACGAGGTAAATGATTTACTCAACGCCCAAAACTCCCTAAACACCCTAAATTCCCCAACCACCCAAACCCTTATCCTCCAAACCTGTACCCCCATCGGCACCGACTTGAGGCGCTTGCTCATTTTTGCAACCCGTATCCCTTAAAAGGGGTAAGTGTAGTAATTAAATCTAGTAATGTTTTAATCGGTCATGCTGAATTTATTTCAGCATCCCTTTTTCAATTGAGCAATAAGATGAAAAATTACCCATGTACTTATGCTACTCTCCCTTTCCTAAATATCCACGCTGCCGAGGCAATCATACCGATAAGGCCTGCTCCGGCGGCTCCGAACATGATCTTTGACACAGAAAAGTTTTCATTTTTTCTATCTCCGCCCGGAGAAGCGACGAATTCTTCTTCATCCGTTGCCACCGATTCGCGTCCCCAAGCATAATAACGGCCTGAAGAAGGCGTACTCTCGCGATCAGTTTGAGCTAATACATCGCCTGTTCTCTCTTCTTCGCTCTCTTCTGATAATTCATCGGAGTCGCTTCTTGTTGGTGACGTTAAAGTTCTCGAGGCCGACGGGCTTTTCGCGGGTGTCGGCGTTTTTGATGGAGCCGGAGTTTTGGTCGGTGTAGGAATTTTTGTCGGCGTCGGCATTTTAGTCGGCGTTGCAGTATGTTCAGATGTCGGTGTCGGCAGAGCGCTATTTGCGGATCCGGGCGTTCCGTAATCACCTGATCCAAAGGGTAAGTACGCGGTATGCCAATTTCCTCCGACCGTGTTATCGGAAGAAATGTCCGTCAATTCCATCGATGCTCCCGCTTTGTCAGGAAAGGATGTTTTGTCGTAGGAAACACTATCTTTCAGTTCCCCGTCCTTTTCTAATATAATCTCATCGTCATCGTTTCCCAGGGAAAATTTATTGTATTGATAGGTGCATAAAACGCCGCCGTTGCCGGCGCTGTCTTTATTACGGCACAATACAGTGATACTGTTCGGCTGCATAGTCACCGACTCGCTAATGGTATGGCTGTCACTTCCTTCATCTCGTATAGTCATTCCGTTTATGTCAATCGGCTCATTACCCCGGTAATAGATTTCAAACCACTCTCCGTCACTGTCTGAAACAGTATCCGGATCGCGCATAATCTCGCTAATGATAAGTACAGGAGTGTCCGCGTACGCCACCGCAGACAACACCGATAATGAGAGAAATGCCAGTATGAATGCCGCCGCTCCAGACATTCCTTCAAGGGTAAACCGGATCGGGGAAAAAATCAAGAGATTGAGTCTGAAAGATTACCCGCCTTCGCAGAACGCACCTTCTCGGAACGGTTATGAATGCCAGGAATTATGCTTCGGCGGGTTTCGCTCCGCCTTATTTCTTGAACATCATGCCAAATCTCCCCGCGGAGCTTCACTGTACATGGAAGTACCACGTTATGATTCCGCCGCCGTGGTCGACGGCCACCCATTTCAACGTTGACGAACCGCACCCAAACGTACCTTTGTAGAGCGTGCCGCTTTTGGGCGCATGAATAACGATGTTTGACGAAACCATATCTAGGCCGTTATGGGGACCGCCGCCGTAGAACCCGGTGCGCGCCCAGTACGTCATGCCGTATCCCTGGGTGATCCGGATCGGCTCACTCATCGGCCAGTTCCAGCTCCCGTTGAATGAAAAAGGCCCGTCGGGAGAGTTATCCCAGTTCACCCCGATAGATTTCAGATAGTCTGACGGATTATTGCGCACGCCGTCTTTCGTAATCTCCATATGCAGATGCGGTCCGGTCGAGCAGCTCGGAGCGCCGCTGTTGCCCATCAAGCCGATCTCTTTTCCCTCCTCGATCGGCGTCCCGTCTTTGAGCTGCACGATTGCCTGGCGCATGGCTTTTTCAATCGCCGCCTGTTCAGAGCGAGCCTGCAAGAGCAAATCCTGATATCGTTTCTCGTCGCTGCGCGTCACGGTCAACAACGCCTCTTTATCAACTTTCTGCTGATTGAGCGATACTTTCTGCTGTTCAAGCTGTGCCTGAAGATGATCGAGTTCTGCTTTTTTTTGTTCGAATAGTTGTTTTTGCTGTTCAAAATCTGCTTTTGTCGCCTGCACCTCAAAGAGCAGCTTCGTGTCATGCGCCTGTACGAGACGCAAATATTTACTGCGCGATATAAGCTCGGAAAAGCCGTCACTCTGAAGCAATGCATAATACGGCAATACAACTCCGGACTTGTAGTTCGCCTGTATGCGGTCGATGAGAAGTTCGGATACGGTCGTGAGTGACTGTTCCAGAATACCAATACGCTCTTTGAGCTTTTCGATCTCCTTCTCCATTTCGCCGATCTTCACCGTCGTCTCCTGGATTCTCAACGTGGTCAAACTGATCTGATTATCCATAAAGGCGATTTGGTTGGCCAGCGTGACCTTTTTGGAGCGGGTTTCCTCTAATTTTCTGGTCAGCTCTTCAATCTCGTTCTGCAGCTCGCCGTATTTCTTATT